>CAMAQQ010000117.1 GCA_945860575.1 Ferrithrix thermotolerans DSM 19514 | reverse complement strand
CCACCTTGGTCGACTGCAACATCGACGATCACAGCACCGGGTTTCATCGACTTGACCATGTCTTGTGAGACAACGATCGGCGCACGCGCACCAGCCACGAGCACTGCGCCAATCAATAGATCTGCTTGCGCAACGCATCGCTCTATCGCCCCACGATTGGACGCGATAGTTGTGATTCGTCCGCGAATAATTTGGTCGAGCATTCGTAGTCGATCCAAATTCTTGTCAAGCAATAAAACTTCGGCTTCCATTCCACCTGCGATCCATGCTGAATTCCATCCAACATTTCCTGCGCCAATAACGACAACCTTTGCCGGGCTAACACCTGGCGCGCCACCCATTAAAACTCCGCGACCACCATTTGGTCGTTGCAGATAGAACGCGCCAACTTGTGTTGCGATTCGACCTGCGATTTCGCTCATCGGTGCGAGTAGTGGCAATGAAGCGTCTTGTTCTTGCACAGTTTCATAGGCAATTGAAGTCGTCTTATTTTGTAACAATGCCTCAGCGACTTTTGGGTATGCGGCCAAATGTAAATATGTAAAAAGTGTGAGATCGTTGCGCAGAAATCCAAACTCTTGGGCAGTCGGCTCTTTGACTTTGATGACCATTTGTTGAGACCAGGCGTCACCGGCAGTTGGCACAATTGTCGCTCCAGCGGCGGCAAAGTGAGCGTCTTCAATTGATGCTCCAAGACCAGCTCCAGTCTCGACGAACACTTCAATGCCGGCCCTCTCGAATTCGCGAACTCCATCAGGGGTGATCGCGACACGGCCTTCTGAAGTTTTGGTCTCTTTGGGGACACCTAGGGTTTTGACTTGAGCAGTATTCATATATCTATATATATGTCTAGCCTGTTTTGAACTTGTATTCGGGAGACGAGAGTTAAATATGTCATGCTTAAAGATGATTTAATTGACAATTAAACGAATTGACGAAATTTGAAATTTATTTCGGCATCATTGATAATGATTTTGGGGGTGTTAGTTGAATAGCGAGCGTGGATCAGTTGAACTATCAAACGTCACCAAGCGTTACGGCGATGTCGTAGCGGTCGATTCACTCAACCTAGAGATCAAGTCCGGCGAGTTTCTGTCGTTACTTGGCCCGAGCGGTTGCGGCAAAACCACAACACTGCGAATGTTGGCAGGTTTCGAACAACCTGACGAAGGTTTCGTGCGCATAAGCGGTGAATATGTGCAAGGTGTACCGCCATACAAGCGTGACGTGAACACCGTGTTTCAGCATTATGCGTTGTTTCCGCATATGAATGTTGCCGAAAATGTGGCGTATGGTTTGCGACAAAAAGGCGTTTCAAAGGATGAGATCGGTAGCAAGGTGATTGAAGCACTTGACATGGTGCAGATGTCGAAGATGGCAACTCGCAAACCGCGTCAATTATCGGGTGGTCAGCAACAGCGTGTTGCAGTGGCACGAGCGCTCGTTAATCGCCCGAGTATTTTGTTGCTAGACGAGCCACTTGGTGCGCTCGACCGAAAGCTACGCGAAGAGATGCAGATTGAGTTAAAACTTTTACAGAGTCGACTCGGCATTACTTTTATCTTTGTTACACACGACCAAGAAGAAGCAATGTCAATGTCTGATCGAATCGCGATCATGCTTGACGGTCATGTTGAACAACTTGGCGACCCTGAAACTGTTTATGAGCGACCGGCGTCGGCGTTTGTTGCTGGATTCGTCGGGCGAAATAATTTTTGGCGCGGTGTGGCGACTGCAAATGGTGCGAAAGCCAGCGACGGAACTGTCTTTGTTGCGACGCGACCTGAAGAGACCGTGCCGGCAGGTCAAAACGCGCTTGCCGCGGTGAGACCTGAGACGATCAACTTGTCGGCGGCAAAACCGAATTCGGAAGCCAACTTCGTGAGCGCGCGTGTTGCGGGTGTGTCTCACTTTGGCGATGTGTTGCAATATGTCGTGACGGCTGGGTCTCGCGACTTGCTGGTGCAAGTAAGCCGTACCGACCCGTCTCGATTTGGTGTTGGCGACTCGGTCTGGTGCACTTGGACTGCTGAAGATGTCTATTTATTCTCGGCACGACAGGCTGATCTGGTGCTCGCAGGCACGCATCATGCCTAAGTACATGACTATTATTTGAATAACTATTTCAATAAACATTCCAATAACCATTTTTAAAACTATTCAATTATTACAACAATAAAAGGGGAGAGAAATGAGCAACGAAAAAAAACAATTAAAAATGTTGGCACCCGAAGGTTTTAGAGAAAAACTTTCGCGTCGCGCATTTTTGCAAGGCGGCACCGCAGTCGCAGGTTTTGCACTTATCGCTGCGGCTTGCGGTTCGTCCGATAGCGCCACCGAAGACTCGACTGCAGATACCGCTGCCAGTGATGCGGCTAGCACCGACGGCCTTGCATCAGGCGACTGGAGCCGAGTAATCAATAAGGCAAGTGGAACTTTGGCGATGTACACATGGGGCGACTACAACGACCCAGATTTGGTTGGCGCTCTTGCTGAATCAACTCTTGGTGTGACGATGAAAGTCGACTACTACGCAAGCAATGAAGACTTGATCACCAAGCTTTCAACAAGCGGTGGAAACAGCGGTTTTGACATCGTCGTGCCGACAGGTCCATATATTCCACAAATGATTGAAAAGGGTTTGATTCAAAAACTTGACAAATCAATGATTCCGAACATGGTCAATGTTGATCCAAATTATTTGGCACAAGCGTGGGATCCGACGAATGATTATTCGGTTTGTAAAAACTGGGGAACAACTGGCTATTTCTACGACACGACGAAAATCTCGAAAGAACTGACAACCTGGCAAGACTTCCTTGATACCTGTATGGGCGAAGCGAGTGGCAACTGCGCAGTGATTGATGCGGCACCGAACTACTGCGGTCCATGGTTCTGGGCCAATGGAATCAACTGGAACACCGAGAAGCCAGAAGACCTTGATGCATGCGAAAAGTTCATGGTTGAAGAATTTGCACAGCACGTCAAAGCATTTGACAGTTACCCATCAACAAAACTTGCCGAGGGCGCTTATTCGATCGCAATGGCATGGAATGGCGATGCTCGTCAGGCCTATGTGCGAATCGAAGAGGCTGGCGGCAACCCGGGCGATTGGAAGTGGGTTTTGGGTGCACCAAACACTGAGTTGTGGATGGATAACTACTGCATCGCGGCTGGCGCACCAAATGCCGAAGCAGCAAATGCCTGGATCAACTGGGACTTGGTTCCAGAAATTTCAATCAAAGACTTGGAGTATCACGGTTACAGCACTGGTATGAAAAACATGTCAACTTTGATTTCAGAAGTTGCTCCAGACCTTGTAAAGGGCGACATGATTTTCTTTGGTGATGAACAAGTCGCGACGATGCAAACACAGGTAATCACACCTGCGCTTGATCGATTGATCGACATTCTCAACAAGTCAAAGGCAAAGGCCGGAGGCTGATTTTTAGTGACCGGATCGGTCGCCGCAAAATTAAGAAGCAAGGCAAGAGCGCCAAAGTATTTGCTCGCCATTCCGGCGATCATTTGGTATCTCGTCTTTTTTGCGGCACCGATCGCGTTCATTGTTCTTTATTCGTTTGGTACAAAAGACACGACGAAGTTGTTGCCGGTTGATTTAAGCAACCTGTCGTCGAACAGTTATTCTTCGGTTTTTGACGAGACATTTTTTAAAACTTTTAAAGCGACTTTGCGAATCAGTGTTGTTGCGACGATTATGTGTGTCGTGATTGGTTTGCCAGTCGCATATTTTGCGGCGTTCAAAGTCGCCGAAAAATGGAAAGCCATAATTTTGGCCGCCGTGGTCGTGCCAAGTTTTACGAGTTTCTTGATTCGCACGGTTGCATGGCGAATACCTCTCGCGCCAAACGGAACACTTTCAAAATGGCTGGTTGAAACAGGGATCATCGGTAGTAACGGCATTCAGATTCTCGAGACGGCAACCGCCGTGCAGATAGCAATTGTTTACAACTATCTCGGGTTCATGATTTTGCCGCTATTTGTCGCACTCGATCGCATTGATGTGCGAATGCGAGAAGCCAGCAAAGATCTGGGTGCGGGTCGAATCGCAACATTTTTTGGTGTGACTCTGCCTCTCGCCGGACCAGGAATCATCGCTGGCGTGTTGTTGACTTTTATCCCGATGTGTGGTGACTATGTGACCGCGACGGTGCTTGGTGGCGCCAAAGGCAACATGATCGGCGCGATGATCGCATCGCAATTTAGCGGTGCGCAAAACTGGCCACTCGGGTCGGCGATGGCGATCTTGATGATCGGTGCGGTTCTGTTGACTTTGATAATTGGTGCGGCTATTTTTTGGATACTGCCCCGTGTGGCAGTTTTAGCCGCGCCAGTAGTGCAACAAATTAGGCGCAAAATTTATGAGCGCTCGACGAACCAAGTGCGTAGCGAGAAAATTCAGACTCGTGTGAAGCGCGAACTGTTGAGCAAGTTGTTGGCCATTTGGACGGTGCTCGTGTTGGTGTTTTTGTTCGTGCCAATTTTGTTGGTAATTTTGCATTCGTTCAATGCGGGTAGTTCGTTCACAATTTGGTCTGGCCGCACGAGCCTTAAATGGTGGGGAGAATTGTTTGATGGTGCCGAGATGTTCGGCGTATTGATTCGTTTCGC
>CAMAQQ010000116.1 GCA_945860575.1 Ferrithrix thermotolerans DSM 19514 | reverse complement strand
GAATATCACTTTCACCGAGCGCAATTTTGCTGCCGTCATAAGACTGCAGCATGATTCCACTCAGTTCTCCGGCGTTGGCAACCGACAATGTCGCGACTTGTCCACGACTTGACGGATTATCCGGGTCGCCCAAAGCTTCACCATCCATGCGCACATATTTGAGCGACTCTTCAACAACGCCATATGGTTCGCTGGCAACTATAAAACGGTCTTCGGCAAGACCAATACTGAGTCCTTGTCCACTGCCATGTAACGCAAGCAAAAGTTTGTCGGGTTCAGCGGCACTGGCAACTGCGATCGCAACTGACCCATCAAATTTTGCGACAGTTTCTCGAAACGCATCGCTCAATGAAGCAGTTGTTGTCAATCGCCGTGCAACCAACGCCGGGATAACTTTTGCGTCGGTGGTAATTGGCCCAGCGATGCGAAGACTATTTACGGCTCGAAGATCGGCGTGGTTATCAACATCACCATTTAAAGCAGCAACCAAATATGCGTCGCTGTGTTTGCGCTCAAGTTCTTCACTGTTTACAGGGTGAGCGTTTGGTTCTGAAATAATGCCGACGCTCGCCCAACGCGTGTGCGCCAGTACGGCGACTTGCGAATTTGGTTGTGAAATACATAAACGCAACAAGTCATCTGCCATTACTGCGTTGCGCATCACCCTGGTGTTATCACCGAGTTCGCCGATCTCTGCCGCGGCTTTATAAACAAATGACCATGCATTTTCAGTCACCCTAACTGCACCCGACATAAATAATGAGTCGTCACTTCGGTTGGCGATTAAAGACTTTATATTTTTGTCATCGGCTTTCAATCCATGTCCCCAAACCAAAACATGTACGCCAGCCGAATCTCGACCGCGAACCTCGAGGCGGTCAAGACCTGAGAAGGCTTGTTGAATCGAAAAATACCCGCTTCGTGCTGCGTTTGACGCACCTTGCCCAGCGAGTGCATCTACGAGACGCGCTGTTCGAATTCGATCATTGCGCAACTCCCAAAGCGCATCTTTAGCGCTGATGATTTGTTGCAACGCAAGTTCTGACGTCGCTGTTTGAACCTCGGCGGAATGTTCGATTGCCTGTTCATAACCCGTGACAATCGCATCTAGTTGATCGAGTCGCGAAGTCATCGCTGCAACTAACTGGTGATTATCTGCCAAACAAAACTGTCCGGCATCGCCCCGCAATAATTCATCGGCTTGAGCGACAAGTTTTGACAAGCCGTCAATTTTGCTTTCAGCGCCTTGCGTGATTGCCCGGTCTAAAAGTTCAATAATCTCGTTAGAGGTGGGCGTTGCGCGTCGCGTCGGACGACTGAGCACGCAGATAATTCCGCACATGGTATTTAGTCTACTTTCGCGATCAACCCAGTCGGGCAGTAATCGCCGCAACAAGCGTGGTTGCGACGGATACGGCGATCTCATTTTCTCGCGCTTCGACCATCACACGCACAACAGGCTCTGTGCCACTCGAGCGAACTAGCAGTCGACCATTATCTGCCAAGATTTTTTCTGCAGCCGCGATCTCGTTCGCAAATATTTGAGCAATATTTTCGCCGAGTTTGGCAACACGAATATTTATTAACACCTGCGGAAAGCTGGTCATCGCTTTACTTGCAATCTGAGTGAATGCCTGTGAAGAATTCGCGATCAGCGCAGAAAGACGAATCGCCGCCAACAAGCCGTCACCCGTTGTTGCGAGATCGCGGTAAATAATGTGTCCACTCTGTTCTCCGCCCAGTGACAGATCATTTTCTTGAATTGCAATCAACACCGACCTGTCGCCAACAGGTGTTGTAACAACTTCAATTTCAGATTGTTTCATTGCTTGATGAAAACCGATATTTGTCATCACGGTTACGGCAACTTTGTTATTTCGCAAAGTGCCGTTGCGCTTCATGTCTTGAGCACTAATCGCAATCAAATGATCGCCATCAACTATCGCCCCAGAGTCATCTATTGCGATTAGGCGATCACCATCACCGTCAAAGGCAACACCCAGATCGGCTTTAATTTTTTTGACAAATTCTCTTAACTCGCCCGGGTTCGTTGCCCCGCACTGATGATTAATATTCTTTCCGTTCGGTGAACTATGAATAACAGATACTTTTGCGCCTAGTGCAACAAGTACGGCCGAAGCAACTTCGCTCATTGCGCCGTTGGCGCAATCTAAAGCGATGTGTAGGCACGCCAATACATTTTCGGGCATCCCTGCGACCAACGTCGCACAATATCGCTCTAAATATTCTGGATGCGAAGTTGCCAAACTTTTTGACGATGCCGGTAATTCTTCACGATTAACCTCGCTGGCAATTTCAAGTTCGATCTGTGATTCTTGTTCGTCAGTGAGTTTGCGTCCACCCCGACCGAATATTTTCACACCGTTATCTGAATAGGGGTTGTGCGAGGCAGTAATTGCCAAAGACACCACATCGCTAGATGCTGCAGCGAAAGCAATTGCCGGAGTTGGGGCTACACCCATCAGGTGAACTTCAATACCAAGACTGCTCAACGACCGAGCAATCGCCGCTTCAAGCACCGAGCCAGATTCACGAGTGTCACGACCGATGACCACGAGTTTGCATTGCAAAACTTTTGCTGCTGCTCGAGCAAGTGCGGCTACATAACTTGTCGTTAGTTCGGTGCCGAATTCTCCACGAACGCCGTCGGTTCCAAATTTCAACATTTAATTACCTGCTGTTTCTAGCACGAATAACTAAAACTCGATTTGCTAGCACGGCACAACCCATGCTTTTTGAAAAGCGAATTAACGCTTGGTGTACTGCGGCGCCTTGCGCGCCTTTTTGAGACCGTACTTCTTGCTCTCTTTACGACGCGAGTCGCGTGTCAACAATCCGGCTTTTTTCAACGCAAGTCGTTGTTCTGGATCAAGTTCAACAATCGCTCGGGCGATCGCCATGCGCAATGCACCAGATTGTCCGGCGATGCCACCGCCAATGATGTCGGCATCGATGTCGTAAGCGCCGATCATGTTGGCAACCCGCAATGCTTCGGTTGAAGAGTTGCGTTGCACTTCTGATGGAAAATATTCTTCAAACACCCGATCGTTTATTGTTACGACGCCGGTTCCTGGTCGCAAACGAGCGCGACAAATTGCATGCTTACGTCGTCCTGTTGTTTGAGTAAGTGGCTTTGTTCCCACGAGTATGTCTCTTTTCTCTAATTTACTAGTGCTCGGCTCAGCGAGCCTTGGCGTGTGGAAGCTCAAGCACTTTTGGTGATTGCGCTGCGTGCGGATGCTCTGCACCTGGATAAACCTGCAACTTGCTCAACATCTCGCGACCGAGAGTTCCCTTTGGCAACATTCCGCGAATCGAACGACGGATTGCATCGCCAGGTTTGCGATCTAAAAGATTCGCGTATGTTTCTGACTTCAAACCACCTGGATAACCAGAGTAGTCATAGACCATTTCGCGATCTGCTTTGCCAGAAGTAAGAACAATTTTTGATGCATTGATAATCACAACATGATCGCCAGTGTCCATGCTTGGCGTGTACATCGGTTTGTGTTTTCCACGAAGCAAAGTTGCAGTCTCTGTGCAAAGACGACCGAGCACGAGTCCTTCGGCATCAATCAAATGCCAAGCGCGCTTAACGTCGGCTGGTTTTGCAGAATATGTACGCATAAAAAGTCCTTGAAATCTAGAATTAACAACCGTCAGAGGGCTCTACGCACTCGTTTAAACGGCCTCATAATGATAGGGCCCAAACCAGCCAAATAACAATCGGCTCAACAAAAATATGGGCTTTAGAGAGCAATCCCCGTATCTGGATATCCAACCTCTACTAAACACAAGCCTTGCGGCGGCGCCAATTGCGAGGCCTCCGCCCTGTCGCCAGAGCGAATCAAAATCATCATGTCGCTGCTCGGTCGCTTACCGACGCCGATGTCGACAAAAGTTCCAACCAAAGACCTGACCATCTGGTGACAAAAAGCGTTTGCCCTGATGTCGAAAGTAAATGTGCCGTCGCCCTTGTTGCGCCAAGTCGCCTGCATCACACATCTCTTTAACGAAACTTCGCGGACTACAGACTCGTCGATCTCCGGACCTTCGAGGTCGGGCTCAAGATCGGGCTTTGGTCGACGACAGAACGCCGAGAAATCATGAGTGCCGATTATTGGATCACAAGCCAACTGCAGCGCCCGCAAATTAATTGGCGCGACAACGTGCCACGAAGTGGAAACCAAAAACGGATCGGGGAACTCGGCGTTATAGATCGTGTATTGATAATGCCGCCAAATTGCCGAGAACCTGGCATGAAAGTCGCTGTCCGCCCAAGATGTGTGTCGAATAATAATTTCGGGCCCACACATCGAGTTCAATTGCTTTTGCAATATCACTAGATCAACATCATCGCGCAGATCGCAACTAACTACTTGGCCTCGCGCATGCACACCCGTGTCGGTTCGACCTGCTGAAACTACGGCTACAGGTCGCTGAAAGATTTGCTGCAACGCCCCGCCGAGTTTGCCGGCAATGGTTTCAACACCAGGATTAACTGCAAAACCATGAAATTTCGCGCCGTCGTATGCGACGACGAATCGTGCTCGACGCATCACAGATGCTCTTGTTTTTCGAACTAGATAAGTTCGATGCGCGCCATTGGCGCGTTGTCACCATGGCGTGGGCCAAGCTTCAAAATTCGAAGGTAGCCGCCGTTGCGCTCTGTGTATCGGGGTGCAACAACATTGACGAGTTTGTTTGTCATCTCTTTGT
>CAMAQQ010000115.1 GCA_945860575.1 Ferrithrix thermotolerans DSM 19514 | reverse complement strand
GCCGAAGGCGAAGCACCTGGCACAAAAGATGCTCCTCAAGAAAAAGGTGGCAGCCAGATTCTTGATCAGTTTGGTCGCAACTTGACACAACTTGCCCGCGACAAAAAACTTGACCCAGTTATTGGACGCCAAAAAGAGATGGAACGCGTGATGCAGATTCTTTCTCGTCGCACCAAGAACAACCCCGTATTAATTGGTGAGCCAGGCGTAGGCAAGACCGCAATTGTTGAAGGTCTCGCTCAAAAAATCGTCGCCAACGAGGTTCCTGAGACACTGACCAACAAGCAGTTGTACACACTCGACCTTGGCGCACTGGTCGCCGGTAGTCGCTACCGCGGAGACTTCGAAGAACGCCTTAAAAAAGTTCTTAAAGAAATCAAGACTCGTGGAGACATCATTTTGTTCATCGACGAGATCCACACGCTCGTTGGTGCGGGTGCCGCCGAGGGCGCAATTGATGCTGCGTCGATACTCAAGCCAATGCTTGCCCGCGGCGAACTTCAGACCATCGGCGCGACGACGCTCGACGAATTTCGCAAACATTTCGAAAAAGATGCGGCACTAGAACGTCGCTTTCAACCGGTAAAGGTTGATGAGCCATCAGTTGCCCACACAATCGAAATTTTGAAGGGCATTCGAGATAAGTACGAAACTCACCACCGGGTGACGATCACCGATCAGGCGCTCGTTTCGGCCGCCAATCTTGCCGATCGTTACATCTCTGATCGCTTCTTGCCCGATAAGGCGATCGATCTAATTGATGAAGCCGGCAGTCGTTTGCGCATCAAGCGGATGACAACTCCGCCAGATCTCAAAGAAATTGAAAACAGAATCAACGATGTTCAAGAGGCAAAAAAGAAGGCTGTCGAAGAACAACGATTTGAAGAAGCGGGTCGTTTGCGCGATCAAGAGCGAACACTGCTTGAAGAGCGGTCACAAAAAGAAGCTGATGTCAAGGCTCAAGGCATAGATCTTTTCGACGAAGTCAGTGAAGAGTCAATCGCTGAAGTGTTGAGCATGTGGACAGGTATCCCAGTGTTCAAACTCACCGAAGAAGAGACCGCGAAGTTGCTCAACATGGAAGGTGAACTTCACAAACGAATCATCGGCCAAGAAAATGCGATCAAAGCCGTCAGCCAAAGCATTCGTCGTACTCGCGCCGGACTCAAAGACCCGAAGCGCCCAAGTGGATCGTTTATTTTCCTCGGGCCAACTGGTGTTGGTAAAACCGAACTCGCAAAAACACTTGCCGAATTTTTATTCGGAGACGAAAACGCATTGATTGCTCTCGACATGAGTGAATACATGGAGAAGCACACAGTAAGCCGCCTTGTTGGTTCGCCTCCTGGATATGTCGGCTACGAAGAGGGCGGTCAACTTACTGAGGCAGTTCGTCGCAAGCCATTCTCGGTAGTGCTGTTCGATGAAATCGAAAAAGCACACCCAGATGTTTTCAACACGTTGTTGCAAATTCTCGAAGAAGGTCGTCTGACCGATGCGCAAGGTCGCAGCACCGACTTTAGAAACACCGTGTTGATCATGACTTCAAATCTCGGAACCCAAGATTTGCGCAAAGCCAATGTTGGCTTCGGCAAAAATGATGAAGCACTTTCATATGCTCGCATGCAAGAAAAAGTCAACGAGGCGCTGAAGGTTCAGTTCAAACCTGAGTTTCTCAACCGCATCGACGAAGTCATCGTCTTCCATGAACTTGCGATGGCTGAAGTAGTGCAAATGGTCGACTTGATGAGCAAGCGTTTGATCGGCCAACTTGAAGGACTTGGGCTCGGGTTTGAACTCACCGAGGCTGCCAAGAATCTTCTCGCCAAGCGTGGCTATGATCCACAACTCGGCGCGCGACCACTTCGTCGAGCACTGCAACGATTCATCGAAGACCCACTTTCAGAGAAGTTGCTGCTGAAAGAGTTCCATGCTGGTGAAATAATTGTTGTCGGTGTTGAAGAAGACCCTGACAAAAAAGACGAGCAAATATTCACTTTTAAAGCTGTTGAAGGCTTTGTGCCACCGAGTTCGGTAGTTCTCGCTGGCGCTGGTGACGCAACACCAACTACAACCGAGTGAGCCAAAGCGTGCAACGCGCGCGTCGTCGACTCGCCTACTTGCGAGTGTCGCTGGGTTTTTTTGCGATTATTGCACTCACTGGGTGTCGAGTTGATTCTGTAGTCACTTTAGATATTGGGCAATCTGGGTCTGGAGTATTAACCGTGAGCATGACGGCTGATAAAGCAGTTGTCGACCAAACACCAAGCCTGAGTTCTTCTTTTCGATTTGAAGATGCAATTGCCGCTGGCTGGATAGTTTCGGGACCAAACGTAACTGCCGATGGCGGCATCCAGATTTCTGTCAGTCACGCGTTTAGTGATCTTGATCAGGCGTCTCAATTATTCACTCAACTTGGCAGTGCGAGTGGCCCATTCAAGCAAATTTCGATATCTCGCAAAGGAAGCATCAATAATTCGACATATAAATTGGATGGGGTTTTGCAAGTTGATGGTGGTCTTGCAGCGTTCTCTGACGATGAACTACTTAAAGTTCTTGGCGCCGAGCCATTCGCCCAAAATCTTCAACTTGCAAATCTTGATCTTGCCAGCGCAATGAACATTGATTTTGTCGCAAAACTTCCTGGCAAGACACTACAAACGACTGGTTCGGCCATTGAAAATACTGTTACTTGGAAGGTGCCACTTGACGGCAGTGCGCTGTCGGTGACGTATACGTCAAAGAACACCGCAATTCGGGCCATCGCAGCCCAGTTCACATCACTATTTTTTAAATTTCTTCTCATACTTTGGATAGTCGGCATGGCAATAACCATCGTGACGATTTCGTACAAGCGCAGAAGTGAACTCCGCACACCCACCGAATAATGTTGTTCACGAAATGGTAAAACTTCGCACCGTATATAGATGCACCGACTGCGGGGCGGCAGTGCCAAAATGGGCGGGCCGATGTGGCTCATGTAGCGCCTGGAACAGCCTGGTCGAAGATGTCGAAGGTGACGAAGAAATAATTTCAATCGCAACTGGCATGGCGTTGGTGCCGGCTGGCGTTGCAAAACCAATTGATTCTCTAGACGCGACATTTTCTGAACCCCACACAACAGGCCTCGAAGAATTAGATCGCGTTTTGGGCGGCGGGCTCGTGCCAGGTTCTGTCACCCTGCTCGGCGGCGAACCAGGCATCGGCAAATCAACTTTGCTGTTGCAACTTCTTGCTGCCTGGTCTGGCCGAACACTTTATGTAACCGCCGAAGAAAGTGCACAACAGGTACACATGCGTGCCGAGCGGCTCAAGGCAATCAGGCCAGATTTATGGCTCGTGGCAGAAATGTCGCTGAACAACATTATTAATTCGATTGATCAAGTTGAGCCACAGCTAGTCATAATCGACAGCATTCAAGCAATCGCCGACCCACTTTTAAACTCTGCGCCTGGTTCGGTTTCACAAGTGCGAGGTTGTGCGCATCGACTCGTGCAAGAAGCCAAGGCGCGCGATCTGCCAATTATTTTGGTCGGCCATGTCACCAAAGATGGTGGGCTTGCCGGGCCACGCGTGCTCGAACATGTCGTCGACACGGTTTTATCGTTTGAGGGTGAGAGACATCATGCGTTGCGTTTGCTGCGTGCAGTCAAACATCGTTTTGGTTCGACCAACGAACTTGGATTGTTTGAAATGACCGAACTTGGTCTGCGCAGTGTGCCCGACGCCAGCAAATTATTTTTGGCAGACCGACGAGCAGGTGTGCCTGGTTCAATCGTTGTGCCAGCACTTGAGGGCCATCGCCCGCTTCTTGTTGAAGTGCAGGCACTTACAAATCTTTCACCATCACATGTTTCTCCGCGACGGTCAGCCCAAGGTGTCGACTCGGGGCGACTAGCGATGCTGCTGGCAGTTCTTGAGCGTCGAGCCAATGTCAACCTCTCACAGCACGAAGTCTTCGCATCAGTTGTCGGTGGTGTCAAACTTGGTGAACCTGGTGCAGACCTTGGTTTGTGTCTGGCTCTTGTATCGGCGGCAACCGATATGCCGTTGGCCGAAAATCTTGTTGCATGTGGCGAAGTTGGCTTAGCAGGCGAATTGCGCCAAGCCAGCAACACAGCGCGTCGACTTGGCGAAGCGGCACGCTTGGGTTTCACTCGGGCAATTATTCCGGCCAGCAGTGCCGTCGATATAAATATTTCTGGCATCAAACTCGAACCGGCACACACCGTTGCACAGGCTCTAGCGCTCGCAGGTTTATCAATCAACTAGCGCGCTAATAAAACTGGCGCGCCACTATTTATTTGGCTATATAAATTCACGAGTTTTTGAGATGGTTGGCTATTCGCCCATGAATCTGCCTTAACCGCTCGTTCATACGAGTGCCACTCGCCGCGCACACCAGCGAGGTCTCCGCGCAACGCGTGTGCCCGCATTCGCAATGCAATCAGTTCTTCGTGGGCACCAAGAACTTTTAATCCCTTGGCTGTGGCCCAAAATACACCCTCAATCTCACCTCGTTGAAGATCTAATTCACCGGCCATCGCCGATGCGGTAATTATGTTGAGTACTAGTTGTGATGTGATTCCTTCTGCGTCAGGCCACAAATAACCAGTACCAGAAAAAGGCAGGTCACGAACAAGTTCAAGACCGCGATGCAACTCGTCAATTGCCTGACTGGGCGAAAGTTCTTGGGCACGAGCGATACACGATTCAAGAATTTCACCATCGCTGATTATCGAGACGT
>CAMAQQ010000114.1 GCA_945860575.1 Ferrithrix thermotolerans DSM 19514 | reverse complement strand
AGCAAACTATGGCGGCGGGTTTGTTCGACCACGCCGGTGCGTGCGTCAACTAGCACGATCGCCAAATCTGCGTTTGAAGCACCGGTGATCATGTTGCGCGTGTACTGAATATGGCCAGGGCAGTCGGCAATTATAAAACTGCGCTTTGGTGTAGCAAAATATCGATACGCAACATCAATCGTGATACCTTGTTCGCGTTCGGCGCGCAAACCGTCTGTTAATAGTGACAAGTCGACATAGTCGTCGCCACGGCGTTTGCTGACCGCTTCAATATGTTCAAGTTGATCTTCGAAGATACTTTTTGAGTCGTAAAGCAGACGCCCAATCAAAGTTGACTTACCGTCGTCAACTGAGCCGACTGTTGCGAAATGTAGGCGCTCCACTAAAAGTATCCCGTTCGCTTGCGATCTTCCATTCCGGCTTCTGAGATTCTGTCGTCGGCCCGTGTCGCTCCACGCTCGGTGATGCGAGCAACCGAAGTCTCGGCTATCACTTGGTCAATTGTCGTCGCTGACGATTCGATTGCTGCAGTGCAAGTTGCATCGCCAACGGTGCGAAAGCGAACGAGTTCTTCGGATACTGTTTCGCCTTCTTCTGGCTGCAAAAACGGCGACACCGCCATCCACATGTTGTCGCGTCGAAATACTTGGCGGCGGTGAGCGTAATAAATGCTGGGTAGATCGATGTTGTAGTCGGCAACGAATTGCCAGATGTCGAGTTCTGTCCAATTTGAAATCGGAAAAATTCTAAAGTGCTCGCCAGGCTTATGGCGACCGTTATATATTCCCCAAAGTTCTGGTCGCTGAGTTTTAGGGTCCCACTGACCGAAGGCGTCGCGATGCGAATATACGCGTTCTTTGGCGCGAGCGCGTTCTTCATCGCGGCGTGCGCCACCAAACACGGCATCAAACTTGTGTTCTTTGATTGAGTCGAGCAGCGTCACAGTTTGCAGCGGGTTGCGGCTTGCACGCGGGCCGGTTGCGTCTTGCATTCGGCCTGAGTCAATTGATGCTTGCACCGAACCAACAATTAGCTGCACGTCAAGGTCGCGTACCGCGCGATCGCGAAACTCAATGACTTCGGCGAAGTTGTGACCCGTGTCTATGTGCATCACCGGAAACGGCACGCGAGCCGGGCTGAAAGCACGCGCAGCAAGGTGCAACATTACGACTGAATCTTTGCCACCCGAGAACAGCATCGCTGGGCGTTCAAACTCTGCTGCGACTTCGCGGATAATTGTGACCGACTCGTCAATCAGACTGCGTAATGCTGATTTCACCCCTATAAGACTAGGGCTTTGAGCATTGCCCGAGTGACAAAAGACGAATACCTGCTGTCAAATAGATCGGGCAATTAGTGTGACTTCGGGCGATTAGTGAAAATATTTAGAGATTTTCTAGAGGACATATTGTGACACGGTTATCCAAATCAAGTACCAACGAATCAATTCTGTCGGTGTTGCGAGAAACGGCTGATGCAGTTTCAATCGTGCTGCGTGCAAACAAAGATTGGTCGTTGTCCGGGTTGCGTGACACGCAATATTCGGTAGATCTGCGTGCTGATGCCGCAGCCCTCGAAGTTTTGCATGGTGCGGGCGTGGCTGTGCTGTCAGAAGAAAGTGAAATCACTGGCGTGTTCGGTGATGATGATCTTTGCGTCGTCATGGATCCACTGGATGGTTCGACAAATGCCAGCCGTGGTGTGCCGTGGTACGCAACCGCGTTGTGCGCGATTGACAAAAACGGAATGCGCGCTGGGCTGGTTGTGAATCAAGCGATGCAAAGTGATTCGTATTGGGCGACTGCTGGCGGGGGTGCGTTTCATAATGGTGAGGCGATGAGTCCGAGTGGTTGTGTTGATCTGGGTGAAGCAGTTGTTGGTGTTTCGGGTATTCCAAAACAGCGACCAAGGTGGGGTCAGTTTCGTGCGCTTGGTGCGGCGGCCTTAGATATTTGTTTGGTTGCCGATGGCGTGATTGATGCATGGATTGATTTCAACAGTCATGGCGTCTGGGATTATTTGGCAAGTGCCCTGATCTGTCAAGAAGCTGGTGCGTTGATTGTCGAGCATCAAGGCAGAGATTTGATCGTGCAAGAACATTCTCATCGTCGCACGCCAATTGTTGCCGCGACACCCGCACTACTTGAGATTGTTAAGCAAATTCGCGACCAAAAGTAACGAGATGTCGCCCACACAAACTGAGATGACTCAATTGCTGTGGACAGCCAAAGATCGCGCTGTGTTCATGGCCAGTCTTTTGAAATTTGAACTAAGAATCGACCTGTTTCGAAACCCACATCAAGTAAATTAGCGACGTCGCCTTACCGACAAAGGGTGTCCGATCCACAATTATCTTGATGAGCAATTTTTATGTGGGATTTTGGCGGCGCACGATAAGTGATCGTGTTGAAGGGTCTACGTGTATATTTGGGTGTGGTGCGTTTGCCAATATTGATGTATCACTATGTGCGCCCATTGAGTCAGCGGTTGTCTGCAAATCACAAAGTTTTGGACTTAAAGGATTTCAGGAGACAACTGAGCGATTTGTCGCAAGAGCATTATTTTGTTTCTGGTACTTCCGTCAGATCACTGACTTTTGACAGCCCCACAAATTCAAGACGACCTGTTTGGCTAACATTTGACGATGGTTATCTCGACCATTTCCAATTTGTTTTGCCAGAGTTACTCTCGCATGGAGCGGTTGGCTCGTTTTTTATTCCGACTAAAGCAATTTTTGAACGAACTTTACTAGACGTAAATAAGGTCCATATATTGCTGTCGGCAAATATAACTGCGGCTCAATTAATTGAGCACATGAGAGAAATGTATGAAACGAACTCCGGTGAAGTAGCAACAGGTAGTTCGTTTAATGAACTCAGAAGTACATATGGAGTTGCGAATTCTCTGAATGACCCAGACACGAGATTTATAAAAACCATGCTTCAACAGGCTCTGCCCAATGAAATCAGGCAGCTTATTATTAGGAAACTTTTTGACGAACATATTCAACGTGAAGAGTCTGCTTTTGTTGATGAAATGTACATGACTCCCGACCAAGTTAAACAGTTGCATGGTTACGGTATGAATATCGGATCACACGGACATGAGCACTCGAGATTTGAATACATGAGTATTGAGTCACAAAGAAATGAAATGGAAATATCATTGAATTATCTGAGGTCACTCGGAATAGAAGATGCGTCGTCGGTAATGTGCTACCCACACGGATCCTTTAACAGGAGTGCAAAGAGAGTAGTAAGTGAGTTCGGCTGTGAAGTTGCCGTGTCAACCAAGGCTGCAGTCGCCAATTTGGCTTCTAACGATACTGACTGGCTTGAACTGCCAAGAATTGATACTAAGTTTTTTGACAAGTTCATGATCGGAGAATTTGATTGAATCTGATGTTGGTATTGCAGATTGGCTATTACAGCGAGTAATCTCTGAACTTAATAATTAAGCACCAAAGCGGAGATTTGATTGTGCAAGATCGTTCTCATCGTTGCACGTCAATTATCGCCGCGACACTTGCGCTTCTTGAGATTGTTAGGCAAATTCGCGACCAAGAGTAATCGGTTGTATTGAACCGCTGTATCTAGGTGGCGGTGCTTAGGTAGACTGTGCTAAATGCTGATTGCGAAAGCTTTATAGATGTCGCCAACACAAACTGAGATGACTCAATTGCTGTGGACAGCCAAAGATCGCGGCGTGTTTATGGCCAGTCTTTTGAAATTTGAAGCGAATCTAAAAGATAAAAAGATTATTGCCAAATGCAGAATAGCCATTTTGAGCGGATCAACAACATCGTTGGTCTCACGCTTGCTCAAATTATTTTTGCATAATAACGGTATTAAAGCCGAGATTTTTGAAGGTCATTTCGGTAATTTTTTTATTGATGCGATGAACCCAAGTGCAGAACTTCTTGCCTTTAAGCCTGACATCATTTATATTCATTCTTCACGGGTGAATTTGAAAAGTTTTGGCAACTTACGCAGTTTCGTGGCTGCTGACGATGGCAATAGTTTTGTTGACGACGAAATTTCTCAAAGTTTGACAATTTGGAAATCACTGAGCAGTCGTTTTGAGTGTTGGATCATTCAAAATAATTTTGATTTGCCCGTTGATTCGGCCTTAGGTAACAGCGAGGCAACCGAGGCTTTTGGTCACACTTTAGTCACCAACGAGATTAATCGCCGACTTGTTTCTGAGAGCAAGAGTTTTGGTCAAGTTGTGATTCATGATGTCAACTCGCTGAGTGCATCGATCGGTCTTGATGACTGGTGGAGTTCGCGAGACTGGATTCAATATGGGCTCGCGGTCTCGACGATCGCACATCCAAGAATTGGTTTCAGTTTGGCGAGCGTTATAACCTCAATTCTTGGTGAATCTAAAAAATGTTTGGTTTTAGATTTTGACAACACTCTTTGGGGTGGCGTTATCGGCGAAGTTGGTGTCAACTCAATTGAATTAGGCCCCGATACGTCGAAGGGTAAAGCATTTCTTGAATTTCAATTGACAATCATAGATCTCGCGTCTCGGGGTGTATTGATCGCCGGCTGCACCAAGAATGAAATGAAAAATGCTTTAGCGGGTCTTAATCATCCCAATTCGATTCTTAAACCAGAAGATTTCGCCGTCATTGAAGCCTCTTGGGATCCGAAACCAGTCGCGATGCAAAGAATTATTCAAAGTCTAAATATTGGCGCTCGGGCGTTTGTTTTTGTCGATGACTCGAAAATTGAAGTTCACTCTGTGAAAACTGAGTTTCC
>CAMAQQ010000113.1 GCA_945860575.1 Ferrithrix thermotolerans DSM 19514 | reverse complement strand
ATCGCCGCACCAGAGTACCCGATGTACTTTTTGAATGTTTTGGCAGGTCCGGCAGCCAATCGCACAATGGCGTTCTGCGATGATCCGAGTCATCACTGGATTCGTGATGAATGGAAAACACAACAGATCGACCCACGAGTGCCGATGACATCTGCCCGCGGTCGGGTAAACAATTAACTAGAAAAATTCAATCTCATTCACTAAACAAAACGGAGAAAAACATGAAAAAACGAATCGGTATCGCAGTTTTAGGTCTTGGATGGATGGGCCAGGCCCACAGTCGTGCTGCTTTGCGAATTTCTTCGCTGTTTCCAGATGCAGAGTTCAAACCAGAACTCGTTGTCTGCGCCGATGTTGAACAGAGCCGTCGCGACCGAGCAGTAAATGATTTTGGTTTTGCGCGTGCGGTGCCAGGTTTCGAAGAAGCAGTTTCGGCAAAAGATGTAGACGCAGTTTGGGTTACTGCGCCAAACATGTTACATGTGCCAATGATCGCCGCAGCAGCCGCAGCAGGCAAAGCAATTTTCAGTGAGAAACCAATCGGCGGTACGCCAGCACAAACGGTCGAGGCTTACAACATCGCCAAAAAATATTCGACTCCAACTGGTGTTGGTTACAACTATTTGTGGTCGCCATTGGTGATTCACGCACGCGAACTAATTGCAAGCGGAGCAATCGGACGAGTCACCCATTATCGCGGAAGATTCTTGTCGATGTATGGCAGCGATGAACTTGGTCTGCTGACTTGGCGATTCAAATTTGCACAAGCGGGCTACGGGGTCACCAGCGATATTTTAAGTCACTCTGTTTCACTTGCCCACTTTTTGGTCGGCGGCATATCTGAAGTGACAGGAATGAAAAATAATACGATCACTCATCGCCCACTACCAAGTGGCGCGGCGAGTCACTACGGTCGAGGCAAAGCCACAGACCCAAAAGGCGAAGTTGAAAACGAAGACTTCGCTTCAATGTTGTGCAACTTTGAAAATGGCGCAACCGGAACCTTTGAAACAAGTCGTTCAATGGTCGGACCTGAAAGTCAGAATGCTTTCGAGGTGTACGGCACCGAAGGCTCGTTGTCATGGAACCTCGAAAAACTAAATGAACTGCAGTTCTACAAACGAGAGGAGGGCGTCAACACCGGATACAAAACAATTTTTGGCGGAGATCGGTTTCCATTTCACGGTGCATTCGCTCCAGGAATGGCAAACGCAATCGGCTTTGAAGACCTCGTAGCGATCGAAGACTTGAACTTCATGAATGCACTCGCAACTGGCAAGAGTTATTCTCCAGGGTTCAAAGAGGCCGTTGATGTTGTGAGCGTGCAACAAGCTCTTATTAACTCATGGACTTCACGCAAATGGGAGCCAGTAGTAGATCTGACTATTTAGATTAACTAATTAGATTAACTAGTCAATTCTAATTTTTTGAACTAATTAGTTTTCTTCAAAGAATGCACGCAGGTTTGCACTGTTGTGTGGGTGGCGCATTCGAGCCAGAGTCTTTTGCTCGATTTGTCGCACCCGTTCTCGTGTCACGTGCATTATTTCGGCAACTTCTTCAAGAGTGTAAATGCGCTTGTGTTCTCCGATGCCAAAACGCATCGCGACAATCTCTTGCTCGCGCGGGGGTAGATCTTTAAGCGTTTGCTCGACTGCATCGTGCAATTGGCTTCTCTCAGTTGCTCCGAGCGGATCGTTTTCGTCGCTGTCGGCAATCGTGTCGCCGACAGTCAAGTCGTCGGTATTGTGCCCGACTGGGGCATCCAAACTTGTTGTTGGTATCGCCAATTGCATTATCTCCAATAGTTTTTCAACCGAAAGACTGCAACGCGCGGCGACTTCTTCTGGCGTCGGGTTGCGTCGCAGTTCGCTGGTCAAATCGCGTTCAGAGCGCTGTACACGGTTTACGATCTCCATCATGTGACCAGGGATTCGAATATTGCGACCTTGATCTGCAAGTGCTCGGGTCATCGACTGACGAATCCACCAAGTCGCATAAGTTGAAAACTTGAAACCTTTTTCATAGTCGTATTTGTCGGCGGCGTGCATCAATCCAATGTTGCCTTCTTGGATCAAATCAGCGAGTTGTAATTCTTTACGGTCATAGCGACGCGCTATTGAAACCACGAGACGCAGGTTTGCCCGAACCATATGATCTTTCGCTTTTTCACCTTCTTTTACGGTGCGTTGCAAACGGCGACGACCCGAAAAATCTAAACTCTCACTTGTTCGATGAAGTTTTTCTTGAGCAACAATGCCATCCTTGATTTTTTTTCCAAGATCTTTTTCTTCGTCGGCCGTCAAAAGATCAACATGACCGATTTCATTTAAGTAAAGACGAACAGAGTCAGACCCGAGAGTGTCTCTTGCTGACGATGTCGTCATTCGTGTTCTCCCGCCCGAAGATTTAACCAACCCAATAATTGCTCTGCTGAAGATTCTGCCATACCCGGGACCTCTAGATTTTCAAGCAACAATCTCGCTGATCTGTCAATGCGAATCTGTTCTGGATCGCTCAATGTCACTCGATGTGCGAGTTCGCGACGCACAGCGGCAGAAAGTAAGTTCCAGGCTTCACGAATAGGTTGAGTCTCTACATCGGCAACCGCAGCCCGCTCTAAGACTTCGCGCGCTTCTGGATCGGCTAGTTCTAGGGCTTTTGTGACATCCCCTTGCGCTTGGGCCACTGCGAGAAACGCTCGTCGATGTATCTCATCTACGAATAGCGCCTCAGATAGCCAATTGGCAATTATCTCCCATTGAGAAAACATCAATGCCAGAACGACAAACTCGGCCGACTCACTGCGGCGTGCATTCGGTGCGGCTGAAATATTGATCGTGGGTTTTCTTGTTCCGCGTTCGGCTAATCGCACTAAATCGACAACAGGTATGCCGACATGAGTCGCCACTTGGCCCGCGTAAAGTTTCCGAACATTTATATCGGGATGCTCGTTGATCACCGCCATGGCCTGCTCTGCCGTGCGCGAACGGGCTTCGGGCGACGTGACTGACCCTGCATCAAGAACTCGTTGCAGGCGAAAACCCAAAAATGGTTGAGCATTCGCAACTGCGCTCGCTAATGCTGTCGGGTCGCTGTTCGCCAAATCGCCAGGGTCTTTGCCTTGCGGAAAATGCGCAACACTAACCTGCACTTTGTAGCGCTGCTCCCACTCGTAAAATCTTTCGGCTGCACCTTGCCCGGCGTTATCGGCATCAAATGCCAACACAACTTTTGTCGCGAAACGTTTAAGCAACCGAACATGATCCTCGGTCAGCGCAGTACCGCATGTGGCAACCGCTCGCTTGATTCCAGTGCGTTGAAAACCGATCACATCGGTGTATCCCTCGCAAACAATCACTTCGTCAGCCGTGACGATTTCGGCTTTCGCCCAATTCAAGCCGTAGAGCGTTTTTGATTTTGCATAAATCGCTGTCTCTGGTGAGTTTTTATACTTTGCAGGATCAGCGCTTCCCGGCAACACTCGACCACCAAATGCAACTGGCTCACCCGAATCGCGAAAAATCGGAAACATCACTCGCGCCCGAAAAGAATCTTGCGCCTTGTCGCGTTTGTTGACAAAACCCAGTCCAGTTTCGCGCAACAAATCAATTGACACACCGAGGTCGCGCGACAGCGCATCCCATTCGTCAGGAGCCCACCCGAGTTTAAACTCGCGGGCAACATCGCCCGACAAACCACGATCGCGCAAATATTCTCGTGCCACCCTTGCATCGGGCGCCGTCAATAATCGATTGTGATACCACTCGACTGCTTGCGTCATGATTTCTGTCAATTTTTTTGACCGTTGACGATCTTTACTTTGACCACCCGTCGTGTACGTAAGTTGATAACCGGCTTTGCCTGCGATGTGCTCGATTGCACCAACAAAGTCAAGATGCTCGATTTCTTGAATGAACTTGAAAATGTCTCCCGATGCGCTACAACCAAAACACTTGTAGCGTCGCGTCTCTTCGCGAACATTGAACGAACCAGATTTCTCGGCGTGAAACGGACACAAGCCCACCCAATTGCGACCCACGCGACGCAACTGCACATAACCCTGAATCGTGTCAACAATCGACACCGACTCGCGCAGTCTCTCAATATCTGTATCCGCAATCGCCACGAGCGAAGGCTAGTTGATCGGTGTTATTTAGACCTTTTTGCGACGGTCTTTCATAATTGACGCCACGATACCAACGGTCAAAACTCCAATAATTATGCCCAACGAAATCGGTACCGGTATGTGATACCAAATTGAGATCGTCATCTTGATGCCGACATAAATCAACAACAGCGAAATCGTGTGCGGCATGTATACGAACCGTTCTCGCATGTCGGCAAGCAAGAAATACAGCGCCCGCAAACCAAGAATTGCGAACGCATTCGATGCGAACACGATGAACTGCTCGCGACTCACCGCGAGCACCGCCGGCACCGAGTCGACGGCGAAGATTACATCAGAGATCTCGATCACAAACAGCACTGCCAGCAACGGCGTGGCCATGCGATGTCCGTTCACTCTCGTAAACATTTTTTGCCCGTCATAGTGGTCGACAGATGGAACAAATCTGCGGAACATTTTCATCGTGCGCATCTCAGAGGGGTCGCCCTCGTCTGCACCCGATTTGAAGATCTTGACACCCGTGTAGATCAAGAAGATACCGAATACGAGCAACAAGAATTGAAACCGTGTGATCACTGCAACGCCGACGATTATGAAGACGAAACGCAAAACGAGCGCGCCGAAGATTCCCCAAAACAA
>CAMAQQ010000112.1 GCA_945860575.1 Ferrithrix thermotolerans DSM 19514 | reverse complement strand
CGTTCGCCGCTTGTATAACGATATTCAGCCACCTCTAGAAACTACACAAAACGAAGCGAGCGACTGATTACTACAATTTTACAAGTCGTATTGTCGCCTCTGTGTTTATCAGCTATATCCGCTCGCTCCTGTAAGGGGAACTATTGTCGATTACTAGCCCAATTTAGTCAATCTCGTTGTCACAGTATCCGTTTGGTAAGCAGTTAGATCGCCTGAACTAATAAGAGCATTCAATTGATCTTTTGACATTGAGTTAAGTTGCTCAGTAGTTAGCGCATGAGTGCCAGTCTTAGACAAACCTTCTAGCGCGGTCGTCGTAAGAGTCTGAGTTTTCTTTGTAGCAATGGATGGTCCTTGTCAGGCCGATAAACGATAATCAACTTCCTCCCATTGGGATGAAGCAAGTGCAGTCATCTGAACTGGAGTAAGAGTGACTTCATTACCCGCGCCACCATCAGAACTACAAGAGTTCCTCGATAGTCACTTTTTGCGAGTCTGATGCTTCACCCGAATCAAGAATCGCTTGAAGTTGAGTTTCAGTCATTGCATTCAATTGATCTTTTGACATTGAGTTAAGTTGCTCAGTGGTCAGTGTCTGCGTTACGGTAAATTAAAATTTAAACTAGCATCTGTAATTGCCGTCGAACCGCCACCCTTACCACCATCAGAAATACCAGTCTTTGTATCCGACGTCGTAGCGCCACCACCCTTACCACCATCAGAAATACCAGTCTTTGTATCCGACGTCGTAGCGCCACCACCAGAACTACCTGCCTTCGCATTCTTCGTCACCGCTGACTCTGCAGAGTCATTACCACCACATCCGGCGACGACAACTGACAATGTCAGTCCTAGCGACAATATAGCAATCGCATTAGTTGCATTTAACTTTTTCATTTTCGCTCCTTTTATTTAATTGATAATTATGGTGTTGTTGTTGTTTTTGTATTCTTTGTTGCTTTCGTTGCGGCTGCAGAATCTTTCGCAGCATCATTTGCGGCTTTTTCGGTGGCCTTTGCAGCCTTCGCAGCGGTTGCGGCATCACCCTTGGCTGCAGCAGCGATAGCTTTTGCTGCCTGCGCAGTCGCCGTTGCTGCATCTTTCGCAGCATCTTTGGCAGCTTTTTCGGCAGCCTTCGAAGCTTGATTTGCGACTTTTTCGGCGGCTTTCGCAGCCTTTATCGCCGCAGAATTCGCATCATTCGCCGCCTGTTGAGTTGCAAATGCGGCCGCCTTCGCAGCATCGCGTGCGGCTTTTGCAGCAACATTCGCAGCGTCAATCGAAGATTTTTCAGCAGCCTTCGCCGCTACTGTCGCTGCCTTGGCAGAAGCGTCGGCCGCAGTCGAATCACTCGTGGATGCAGGGTTCGCGCTGTTTGCTACCGCGAAATTTTTGCTGTTAGCGCTCGCAAGAGTTGATGCGACTCCAGTTATGCCAATTGATAAAACAACAACTGCACTAATCGCACTGAACTTTTTCATTTTGATCCAATCGTGTACGTACTAGTGATTTCTTACGGAAGAAGGTTAGCAAGACTCACCCCGTTGAGAGGGGAATTTTTCAAAAAAAAAGACAGCGCAGACAAAATATTTGCAGTCTGTTTACCGTTGGTTTGCCGTGCGTTTATCGAATTGATCAAACCACTCTTGATTTTGAGATCCTGCAATGCAGTCTGAAGTCTTTTGCGTTCGTTATTTTTTGATCGTGAAACCCTCTGCGGCAACTTCACTAACAAGATTCGCAAGTACTCCCAAGTAAATACTGACGCCCAACTACAGCACAGTGAGCAACATCTATCGATGCCTAAACTTGGCGCAAATGTCGAACGCGAAAAATCAAAAACACGAAAACGTGCCACGCGCGAACCTGATCGAATTGGTTCGCCTGTTCGGTTGGCTCGGCATTATCGGCATCGGTGGCCCAGCGGCCCACATCGCGATGATGCGCCGACGCGTGGTCGGGCCCGACCGTTGGGTCTCAGAAGATGAATTCACACAGATGGTCGGCGCCTGCGCCTTGGTGCCGGGGCCGAACTCAACCGAAATGGCAATGGCCCTCGGCGCACGACGCGCAGGTTGGCGCGGGCTCTTGCTCAGTGGTGCGGCGTTCATCATCCCAGCGTTTGCCATCGTGTGCACAGTCGCCTTCGTCTACGAAGATGTGTTGACGAGCGCACTAATTGCCAACATACGACGCTGGTTAGTGCCGATCGTTGCAGCGATCGTGCTCGATGCACTGTTCAAACTGCGCACCACAGCAATTCGCGATTGGCGAGACGGTCTTGTCGTTGCCGGGGCATTGATTTTTGCAGTGTTAGGTGTGCCTGAGTTGCTGGTGTTGCTTGTGATTGGCGTGCTGGCAATAGTTCTACGAGCACGACCAACGCCAAAGACTTTGTCAGTCGCCGCGATGCCACTTACACTCGCGGGCTTTACGGCACAACTTGCGACCGTATCGCCGTCGCTGTTAAAGATCTTCCTCGTGTTCTTGCAAATCGGCTCAGTTATTTACGGCAGCGGTTATGTTCTGCTCGTTTTTTTAGATAGTGAAATCGTAGATCGCGGTTGGATCTCGACAGAAGTTTTACTCGACGCCATTTCAGTCGGTCAGTTCACACCTGGTCCAGTTTTCACCACGGCGACATTCATCGGTTGGCACCTGAGTGGTTTCACTGGTGCTGTGGTTGCCACACTCGGAATCTTCGGGTCATCGTTTGTGTTTGCCTCATTCATCAGTCGCGTGGTGTCGTGGGCGCAAAAGTCTTCGATGTTCGCAGCATTTCTGCGCGGTGTCTCAAGCGCATCGATCGCGCTCATGGCCGCGGTGCTCTGGCGACTCGCCGACGAGGCGTTCGTCGATATTTGGGCAATTGCGACTTTCGCTGTTGCCTTCGTCATCATTCGGTTGCGCGCTAACAAGTCGCAACGCATGACAGACGTCTAAATTTTTACAAGCCTTATGTCGCCTCTGTGCTGATCGGGTGTAACCCCTCGCACCTGAAGGAGAACTCCTGTCGACCTTTAACCCATTGTTGTCAATCTCGCGTTCACGGTAACCGTTTGGTCAGCAGTTAATTCGTTTGACGAAAATAGAGCATCCAATTGATCTTTTGACATTGAGTTAAGTTGAGCAGGGGTAAGTGCCTTGGTGCCATTAAGGGTGTTGCCAGCCACGAAAAGTGGCTGGCAACAAACCCGAATTTCTAATTATTTAATTGCGATTAGGCGATCTTGGTCATCATGCGTTGCATGACAGTGCCAGCCGTCGCAAACTTGCTTCCCTCGAGAAACTTTGCCCACCACTCTGGGTTAATTTTCGCACGAGCAGCATCAACGGCAGCCATATTTGGATAACCGGCAAGAAAGCCAACTTGACCAAGAGTCCCATAAATAGTGTGAATGATATTGAAATCAACACCAGTTAATGCTTTATTCAAGTCGGCAAACTCATTTGCCCATTTCAAAGTTGCCATCCAATCGGCGCCTTGTGCCAACTGAAAGTAATTTTGTTGAACGACTGTCCCCAATGGAATCGCGGTTCCCAGCGAGCCACCACGCACATAATTCAAAATAGTGTCAGGCTCAATTGAGATTGTGTGCTCGCGCATTTTGCGACTTACTTCCCACCAGCCCTTGGCAGCCATAAGTTTTGGGCCTGATTCAGCGAGTGCTGCTAACGATTCATAAGCGGCACTAAAACCAATTGATCCCCATACGTAACCGTTTGTACCCGCCCATGCTTGAAGCGGCACATCGACACCTTTAGCAATACTTATAACCTCTTGCACAAGCGGCATGATCACAGGCATATCGCCCGTGGTCACAACCAATCTGTTAAATAACAACATTATTTACCCCCAATTCATAAGAGGCACTTTTGTGCCTGACGAGTTTTTAGCACCGAATCGTTAACAAAGCAAATACGACGCACGACTCGCACTAAAACCTCGTTCGAGCACTTCGTCCTGACGTGCGAAACTAGTACGAAATAAATTTGCGAGTTCGTGGGTCGTCTACACCAAGTAAACGCACCAGCCACCCGATCACACGCGACTTATCAACTGAATTGACTTCAAGCATCGCTTCGATATCAGCCCAATCTTTTGTTCGGCTATACATTGCCTTGAACACCGTCAGGGCGTCTGCTGCGAGAACGGGGATAACTATCTTGGCAAACTTGTGATGCTCGACACCAAGCATCACATCGTCGTGAAACTCGGCGACATTAAAAAATATATCGATCGGCGTATCTTCCCAAAACACTCTGACTTGATCGTCCGCCTCGGCGTCTGCGATTTGCGAATCAGTAAATACGATTCGTTTTATAAACGCCGATCGCACAACATCGATCTCACTTGCTGGCAAAAAAATATTTACATCAATGTCACGTGTACCGCGGGGTTCGCCAGTATGAAACGCCAACGCCAACGCCCCACCAAATGCATACGGCAAAGCAGCGCTAGTCAACATCGTGTGTACACCGACGATTTTGCGCTCAAGAGAAATCATTGCGCAACCTGCGGAGGCTGAGACTGCGGCTGCGGCTGCGGCTTCAACTGCGTCAACTGCCTAAAACCTGCGAACCCACACTTGCGCGAAGCCGTTCGATGTGGCAATGCATCGGCGAGTGCCAACACTTGCGACAATCGCTTGCCAGCCATGTTGCGACGTTCGCGCGCCGCTGTCGAATACAACGTGATGTTGTATCCCATCCCGCAAGCATCAATCAGTCGAGCAAGTGTGTCAACTGTTGGCGAGCGGCGACCCGA
>CAMAQQ010000111.1 GCA_945860575.1 Ferrithrix thermotolerans DSM 19514 | reverse complement strand
TCGCTGCAACTGCGGCTCAGCAAAAATCTCGCACAGATGCGGGTGCTCGGCTGATCGCACAAGTCGGTGATGATCGTCTGGGTGATCAATTAGTTGGCGCTTTGCACGATGCTGGCGTCGACCCGTGTGTTGTTCGTGGCGGACGAACTGGCTCAATAGTTGTGATTGTTTCACCCGACGGTGAGCGCACAATGATCACAGATCGTGCCGCAGCAACTGAACTCGTTTTGGCCCCAGGCAATTGGTTTGCAAATGTTTCGCTGCTACATGTGCCGGGTTACTCATTGTTTTCTGAACCACTGGCAACGGCGACGCGTGCGTGCATCAATACTGCGCACGAGAAAAATATCCCGGTCTCAATTGATGCTTCGTCAGCATCGTTAATTCTGGCGTACGGCGTCGACAAGTTTCGCGATCTAGTACGACAACTTCGACCAAAGATTTTTTTCTGCAATACCGATGAGGCCGAAGTGATGAATCTGACCACACAGCCATTGGATCTTGACATCGTTGTGATTAAAGCCGGCGCTCGGCCAACCACAGTGATCGAAAACAAAGACGTCAAGACGGTTGAAGTTGACGCACTAGATCGCAAAATCATTGACACAACAGGGGCAGGTGATGCCTTTGCCGCGGGCTTCTTAACAAAATATGGTGAGAATAACTCTGACACTTATATATGTGTCTTGGCCGGTCATCAACTTGCGGCGCTTGTTTTGCGTAATCCAGGCGCGACAATGGATGCAAGATGAACTCGTATCAAATTCGCATTAGCGACGAAGTCGGCGCGGCACTCTCGCAACATAAACCGGTCGTCGCACTCGAGTCGACTATTTTTTCAAATCTCGGTCTGCCGTCGCCTGCAAACCTCGAGGCATTAACTCGCTGCACTGCAGCGTTGCGAAGTCATGGTGTCGTACCAGCAATTACTGCGGTGCTTGATGGCGTCGCGCGAGTCGGCATCGATGAAAGCGAGTGGCCACTAATTCTTGGCCCCGCAAAAAAAGTTGGTGAGCGCGAACTCGCCACGGCGATGGCCGCAAAATGGCCTGTGGGCGCGACAACTGTTTCGTCTTCACTGCTGCTTGCGGCTCGAGCCGGCATCCGAGTTTTTTCGACCGGCGGTATTGGTGGCGTGCATCGCGGCGCCGAAATTAGTGGCGACATCAGCAGCGATCTTGGCGCAATCGCCGCGCACAACATCGTGACGGTTTGTGCGGGAGCAAAGTCATTTCTTGATCTGCCGCGCACTCTTGAATATCTTGAAACTCTGAGCGTGCCCGTGCTTGGTCTTGGTTGCGATTTTTTTCCAGAGTTCACCGTTGAGCGCGGCGATATAAAAATACCTGCGCGAGTTGAAACGATTAAAGAACTCGCAGAAATTGTGCGGGCCAACGATGCACTCGGACGCAAAGGTGGAATTCTCGCTTGTGTGCCTGTTCCAAAAAAAGACGGTTTGCTTAAATCATTTATGGATGAAATTACGGCGACTGCGCTAAATGACGCGAACAAGCAAGGCATCACCGGCGCGGCTGTTACTCCACATGTTTTGAAATTCATTGCCAATGCAACGCAAGATGCAAGCGTCAAAGCAAACCTTTCACTCGCCGAAAACAATGCGCTGACCGCCGCACAACTCGCAGTCGAACTTTCTATAGCGCAATAATTTTTGGCGGAGGCGGACGGGAATCGAACCCGCCGAACGAGGTTCACTCGTTCCAACCGCTTTGAAGGCGGCGGAGCCCACCAGGTACCCGGACACCTCCAACGCGAAGGCTACTTGTCTAATTTTCAGATGACGCAATGCGATCTTTGTGTACACATGCAATCACTCGAACCTAGTTATGGACACTGGGCTCATTTAAAGGAGCACACAAGATGATTGTTTGTTGGTCGGTAAAAGGTGGCAGTGGCACAACAGTTGTGGCGTCAACTATTGCATTAATGCGTGCAGCAGAATCACAACGCGGTGCGCTGCTCGTTGATTTGGCTGGTGATGTGCCGGCGGTTCTTGGTTTGGCAGAATCAGCAGGGCCAGGCATAAATGATTGGTTTGCGAATTGCGATCATGGGTCGCGAATGACTTTGCAGTCAATTGCGATTCAGGCAACGGCGAATCTACAAATTATTGCGCGTGGTTCAAAACAATTAGATACGAAAGAGAAATTCTCAGAACTGTGCGCTGCTCTTAAAACATTTGATCTACCAACAATTATTGATGCTGGTTGCGGTCTGCCGTCACCCGATTTACTGGCTCACGCCACTTCATCGTTGTTGGTCACTCGCCCGTGTTATCTCTCGTTGCGCCGGGCCGCTCAACTTTCGGTGTTGCCAACTGGCATCGTGCTAATCAACGAGGCCGGTCGTGCACTCGGCAAACATGATGTTGAAGCCGTTATTGGGGCGCCAGTAATCGCCGAAATTACTTTTGATGCCGCGATCGCACGCGCGGTTGACGCAGGTTTACTTGCCAGTCGAATACCAACAATGATGTCGAAACAACTCGCAGTCGTCGCATGAGTCGCGCTGTTCTAACTCGAATCACACCCCAAGTTCACAGTCGCCTTGACGAATTTTTTCGGGATGAAGATATTCGTGAGGTCATGGTTAACGCTGGTTCTCAAGTTTGGATCGAGCGCGACGGGGAACTATCGCAAGTAGGCACAATCCACCCAGATGACACACGGGCATTTATCGAGCGAACTTTGCTGCCGCTTGGTCGGCGCATCGACATAACCTCACCAGTTGTCGATGCTCGGCTAAGCGATGGCTCAAGATTGTGTGCGGTGATTCCGCCAATCGCGATCGACGGACCATGCGTCGCAATTCGTAGATTCGCAGCAAAGCGAATGCAACTCGAAGATTTTGCTCCACCAGAAATAGTTGCGTTATTACAGCAGCTAATTTACGATCGCCGAAATATTCTCGTGAGCGGTGCGGCATCTGCCGGCAAGACAACTTTGCTGAATGCACTCTGTGATTATTTGCAAACCAATGAACGCATCGTGACGATCGAAGACATCGCCGAACTTCGACTTAACCACCAGCATGTACTTCGCCTTGAAGCCAGGCCCGCAGCACCAGATGGCAACCAAGAAATTTCTACTAGGTCACTGGTGCGAACCGCACTTCGGCTTCGACCAGATCGATTGATTATCGGTGAAGTTCGTGGGGCTGAAACTCTCGACATGTTGGCGGCGATGAACACCGGTCACAACGGCTCAATGTCGACGATTCATGCCAATAGTTCGCGTGATGCAGTTCGCCGAGTTGAATCACTTGTGTTACAGCACGCCGCGAACTGGTCGCGCGATGTCGTGCAAGATCATGTTTGTTCTTCAATAAATGCCATCGTGCATGTAACGAGACATCTCAATGGCTCTCGATCCGTTGAAGAGATTCTGCTGCTAGATGATGAGCAAAGCTTCTTTTTGGTACAACATGGCCGAATCATTAGTGAGTCATCGTCGTGAGACACTTGGTTGCAATTTTCGGCGCGACTTTCTTTGGGTGTCTCGTTGCGGTCTGTGGTTTTTGGTTTACGCAGACACGGTTGACACGAGTTTGGGTCAATCAGCGGCTTTCGCAAAATATTTTGCAGAGTGAGCAAAATTCATCGTCTGGTAGTGTTGCGCAGTCTCAGTCTTCAACTTTGCAACTCAAGCAACTCGCCGAGGTGTTAGACACGACTGCTCGACATCTTCGGCTTGGCGAATCTTTCGCCAGCGCATTGCAATCGGCAGTTTCATCACAAAGTTGCACGATTCAGGTACTGCAAAACTTTTCTAGGGCTTGTGTGTTGGGTGAAGCAGCCGGCGAAATTTCTAAACGAATTCTCAAAACTGCAAAAACTAGAGACCAACAATTTGTGATCAAGACTCTTGAACTCGCGGCAACAGGCGGAGTAGGCGGTGTGATGGCACTTGAACGAGCGGCAATTGTGATCCGCGAGCGGGCAACTCACATCGACGACAGATTTTCGCAAGCCGCACAGGCTCTGCTCTCAACTCGCATTTTGTCGTGGACACCTCTAGCGGTTGCAGGCTGGCTCGTAGTATCGAGTGCGCCAGTGCGTCATTATTTAATTCTTAGCCCCTCAGGTTGGGTCTGTCTTTTACTTGGCATCGGACTGAATCTCGCTGGCCGCAAGTGGATGCAAGCGATTATCGCACCAAAGGTTGCTGTGTGATTTCGATCGCTATTTTCGTTGTTGTCGGTGTCGTGTTATATCGACGCAAAACACGATCAACTCTTCAACCAAATTTCAGTGTGTATATTCCAGAATTGATCGATGTTTTGCTGGTGCTGATTCGCGCTGGTCAAAGCCCAGCGTCGGCTATGGCACAAATTCATTATTGGGCGCCAGACAATTTGTATAAACATCTAATGCAAGTGCACACTCGGCTGATCCAAGGCGAGCGATTCGCCGATGTAATCAAAACGCTTCGCGATGATCTTGGCTCAAGTTCTTATCCTTTGTGCGACATTCTGGTTAGCGCAGACCGAGACGGCCTGCCAATCACATCAGTGCTTGACCAACTTGCATATCACGCTCACCTCGAGCGCCGAAGATTGCAAGACATCAACGCTCGACAATTGCCGGTGCGGTTGTTGCTTCCACTGACTTGTTGCATTTTGCCTTCGTTTGTTTTGCTGGCGATGGTCCCACTTGTCGTTAATTCACTCTCGGCAGTTTCTGCTCAACTCTTCTAACGAAAGCGACTCTTGTGTTTAGATTTAAAAATGACTCAGGCCAGGCCACAACCGAATATGCACTTGTATTGCTTGGCGCAGCAGTAATTGCACTTTT
>CAMAQQ010000110.1 GCA_945860575.1 Ferrithrix thermotolerans DSM 19514 | reverse complement strand
AATGTGTTACCAGCATTGATTGCCGTCGCATTTCTCGCCTTTGGCGTCGTGATCATTGCTGAAGCATCACTTTCACTTTTAGGAGTCGGTATCCCAGATGGTGGCAGTTGGGGTGGAATGATTGCACGTGGCCGAAACGATCTTGAGTACTCTCCGCACGTGCTTTATATTCCGGTGATATTTCTTGCCATCACGGTTATTTCGACGAACCAAATTGGTGAAGTACTTCGTAGCAAACTTGACGGTCGTGAGGCAAAGGTATGAGTTCGCTATTGAGCATCAAAAACATGAGCGTAAATTTTGATACGCCGCGTGGTTCGCTTGAGGCAGTTCGCGGTGTAGACATTGAAATACCCGCCGGAATGAGCGTTGGCGTAGTCGGCGAGTCTGGCAGCGGCAAGACGGTTATGTGTCGTGCGGCGATGGGATTATTGCAGGGAAGCACAGTTAATCGCACAGGCACCGTGATTTTTGACGGTCATGAATTAACAGCAATGTCAAAAGAACAGGTACGCGAATTATTTGGCTCAGGCATGGCGATGATTTTTCAAGACCCATTAACTGCACTGAACCCGGTTCGACGAATCGGCGTGCAAGTCGCCGAAGGCCTTCGGATACGTCTTGGCATGAGCAAAAGCGATGCGATGGTACGCAGCAAAGAATTGCTTGAGTTGGTGCGCATACCAAATGCGGCGGCAGTGCTTAAGTCGTTTCCGTATCAATTGTCAGGCGGAATGCGCCAGCGCGTGATGATCGCAATAGCAATCGCATGTAATCCAAAACTTTTATTTGCTGACGAGCCAACTACTGCACTTGATGTAACAGTTCAGGCACAAATCTTGCAGCTGTTGCGCGAGTTACGCGAAGATTTAAAGATGTCAATGGTTTTAGTGACCCATGACTTGGGTGTTGTTGCAGGCAATACTGACTATGTCGCGGTTATGTATGCAGGCGAAATCGTCGAATATGCGCCAACAACGAAACTTTTTGCTGATATGCGCATGCCATATACCGAGGCTCTGCTTGATTCGATTCCGCGGGTTGATCACAAATCAGGAACGCGCCTATCAGTAATAGCAGGTCGACTTCCAGACCCAACACATCGTCCCGCTGGTTGCGGTTTTGCCCCACGTTGTAAATATGCCCAAGAAAAATGCACGACAGACCATCCAGAGTTGAAAGCCGATCCAGACGGCCATATCTATCGTTGCTGGTTTCCGATTGGTGGGGCGTTGTAATGGCCGGGTCAGGTACAGCCCACATGCGCAACACCGTTGACTCGGTGTTGACCGTGCGAGATTTGACCGTTGAGTTTCGTGTTGCTAAGGACAAGATCGTTAAAGCGGTATCAGGTTTAAGTTTTGACGTAGTCAGAGGTGAAACTTTGGCAATTGTGGGCGAGTCAGGATGCGGCAAAACCACTTTGGCGAGAGCGATTTTGCAGTTACCACCACCAAACTCAGGCGAGGTGGTTTTTGACGGCACTGATTTGACTTTGTTGCCAAAAGAAAACCTTCGTTCGGCACGAACTTCGATGCAGATGATCTTTCAAGATCCGATTTCGTCACTTAATCCACGCATGACGGTGCATCAGTTATTAGACGAGCCACTTGAGATTTGGGATCGCGGCACTCGCGCAGAGCGAGATGAGCGCATCAACAAGCTTCTTTTCAGTGTTGGGCTTGAACCAGACCTTGTTCTGAATCGTCGCTCATATGAGTTTTCTGGTGGACAATGTCAGCGAATCAGCATTGCGCGTGCTCTCGCCCTCGACCCGCGAATGTTGATATGCGACGAGCCTGTGAGTGCTCTTGACGTAAGTATTCAAGCACAAATTCTTAACTTGTTACTTTCAATGAAAGAAACTTTTGGTTTGACGATGCTGTTTATTTCGCACGACTTGGCGGTTGTCAAAGCGATAAGTACTCGCGTCATGGTGATGTATCTCGGCAAGATTTGCGAAGTTGCCCCGCCAGATGTTCTTTACTCACAACCAGCCCATCACTACACCCGTGCGTTGCTTAACTCGGTGCCAATTCCTGATCCAACAAAACAAATTAGAACAGAATTATTGCAAGGTGAACCACCATCGCCGATGAACCCACCAAGTGGCTGTCGTTTTAGAACAAGATGTGCCGGTGCATCAGCACTTTGCTCAGAGCAAGAACCACAATTGCGTGAGGTCTCATCTGGCCAGTTCGTTGCTTGCCACCATCCAATTGTCTAGTTTTTAATAACCTGCCAGATAGTCGAAGTAGAGGCTGCTGCCAGCAGAACTTTTATTAAGTCGCCAATTAGAAATGGCGCGACGCCAAGATTGATCGCATTTTCGTCGCCAGTTGCCACCGCGATGTTCAGCGAGTGAGCAAGCCAAGTTGCGCCACAAATATAGATAATCGCTGAGCCAAGCATCATTGCTGGCAGCGACGTTATGAATTTGCGATCGTGTTTGAGTTCGGCGAGGTGGCCTACGACTGCGGCGGCCAAGATAAAACCAATCATGTAACCCATCGTTGCACCTGTTCCGACACTCCAACCACTTGCGGCATTCGAATAAAACGGCAAACCAGTTAAACCCGCCAGCCAATAAGTGAGTTGACTTAGCGCACCAAGTTTTTTGCCGAGCGCAGCGCCTGCAACAAGCACGGCAAATGTCTGACCAGTTATTGGCACTGGTGTGAATCCAAGTGGAATTCGAATTTGTGCGCAGATCGCCGTAAATAGTGCGAAGCCAGCTACGAGTGTTGTATTGCGTACCAGAATATTTGTCCGCGCTTGAGGCCGTGGCCAAATGTCGGCAAGTACAACTGTATGAGTTTTGTTTGTCATGGCTCTAATTGTGTCATCATTGATGTCGTGAACAACGCATTTTTGAAAATTGCGCCAGAATCTAATTTTCTATGACGACCAAAATTAAAGTTCTGATGGATTGTGATCCGGGACATGACGATGCGTTCGCGTTAATCGTTGCGTCGAAATTTGCAGATGTTTTAGGTGTGACAACCGTGGCGGGTAATGCACCGTTGTCGCTTACAACTAAAAACGCACGAATTATTCTCGACTTGTGCGGTTCGAGTGCGCCATTGCATTCTGGTGCCAGGCGCCCGCTAGTCGCTGAGCCGATTCATGCGGCTTACATTCATGGCGAAAGCGGAATGGACGGTGCAAATTTGCCCGAGCCATCACGCCCTGCAGATGGCACTAACGCTGTCTATTTCATTATCGACACGGTTCGCGCAAACCCAGGCTTGTGGCTGGTGCCGACCGGCCCGTTGACGAATATCGCCTTGGCTTTGCGCGCCGCGCCAGATTTGGTCGACAATATTTCTGGAATCTCAATTATGGGTGGTGGCAGGTTCGGCAATCGCACGGCGACTGCAGAATTCAATATTTGGTGCGATCCAGAAGCGGCGGCGGCGGTTTTTGATTCGGGCGCAAAAATTGTGATGAGTGGTTTGCATCTGACGCACCAGATTATGGCGACGCCCGCGCGAATAGAGATGGTGCGAAATGCCCACGATGTTGTCGGTCCGAAGTTGGCGGGACTGCTTGAATTTTTCAGCAAGATGTATAAATCGTTGCATGACGATTTTGATGGTGCGCCGTTGCACGATGTTTGCGCTGTGTTGGCTCTAACTCACCCTCAGTTGTTTACTTCGAAACAAACCCATGTTGCTGTCGAACTTGACGGTAGTCATACTCGCGGAATGACGGTAATTGACGACCGACATGTGAAGTCTCGGGCAAAAGCCAACACGCAAGTGCTTGAAACAATCGACGCAGACGCAGCCTTCGCCGTCATTGTTGACGCAGTGAGTTCGTGCGTCAAAAGTTGATTCATGAGTTCTGAAGAGCCTGACAACAAACAACGCGAAAATGTTGGCGTTCAAAAAGTTGGCGAGTTAATTGACGAAAATAAGTATTTCTACAATGAAGATGAGAGTATCCCCGCGATTGAGTCGTTATTTGGTTCGCATATTGGCAATCAAGTTCTTGAGATTGGTTCTGGCACCGGCGCAATTGCCCACTGGCTAGTGCAGCGCGGTGCGTCTGTAACAGCCGTTGAACCCGAGCCCGTTTTGGCAAAAAAGATTTTGCCACGATTTTCATCGTCAGAAAATATTGAAGTGATTATTGGTGGTTCAACCGATGCTTATCGACAACTTTCCGATAAGAATAAAATTTTTGACACGGTCATCTATTTAAATGTGATGGAACATATTTCTGACGATCTCGGTGAATTTAACAAAGCCAAAGCGATACTAAAACCAGGTGGAAAACTGCTGGTTTATGTGCCCGCGCTTCCGTGGCTTTATTCGCAGATTGATTCCGACACGGGTCATGTTCGCAGGTACACAAAAAAACTGCTTCGAGAAGTTACGGCAAAGTCGGGATTTGAAATAGTTTCATTAGATTATTTTGAGGTCGTCGGGATAATCCCTTATCTAATTGTCTATAAATTGCTGCGGCGTCGAGTCGTGACTGGTTCGTCATCGGGCTTTTATAACAAAGCGATACTTCCGCTTTCATTGATTTTGCACAGGATCATGCGCGGGCGATTAGTTGGTAAAAATCTCGTGCTAATCGCCCGCAAGCCTTAAAACTTGAAGATACTCAACAAATCAGCGCGTTTCGTGGTGTTATCTAGGCAACAATGAAAGGGTGGCAGATCCGGTTGGTTTAGTAGCACAACGCATCGCGGTTGCGTTCGCCAAAGTTGGTGGACAAAAAGCCGTCGGCATCGACACAGCAGTGCGCCAAAGTGACCGCGCTGATGCGCAAGTTAATGGCTCACTGGCACTCGCCAAGGTGATGGGTGCAACGCCGC
>CAMAQQ010000109.1 GCA_945860575.1 Ferrithrix thermotolerans DSM 19514 | reverse complement strand
CTAATTTTTGCTTTCTTGTGATTCGTTTCGTCATAGCGATAGAGCGACGCAACTCGCTCGTGTTTTTCTTGGGGCACCCAAAAGGCTGTGTCATGCATTTCAAGTGGTTGAAATATGTTCTTGTCGAAAAATTCGTCGAGTGGCATCTTTCCTACAACTTCGATCACTCGGCCAACAATGTCGGTCGCGACGCTGTAGTTCCAACTTGAGCCGGGCTGAAACAAAAGCGGCAACGCCGCATATTTGTCGCAGACGACTTCGAGCGAATCTTTATATGCCACGCCTGCTTCAAAACCAGCGCGCCGATACATGTCATCAACGACGTCTGAATACATCCAGCCATAAGTCATGCCTGCCGTGTGGGTTAACAGATGCCAAATGCGAATCGGCTCGGTTAACGCACTTGTCAGCGGCTTCAACACCGTGCCCGTACTCCAAACTCGAGTTTCGCCGAATGACGGTATGAACTTGCTGACTGGGTCAGTGAGTTGTAGCAAGCCGCGCTCGACCAACATCATCAACGCGATCGAAGTGATCGGCTTGGTCATCGAGTAGATGCGATACATCGTGTCGTCCGTGATCGGAGCGCTTGTTTCGGAATCTTTGTGGCCATACATGCCAAAGTGTGCAACCTTGCCATGTCGCGCAACCGCCACGGCATAGCCAGCCAAACGGCCTTCGTCAACATAGCGATTGAAATGCTTGTCGATATTTTTTAGTCGCGTTGCATCAAGACCGACTTCTTTAGGATCAACCGTCGCCCCAAAATTTTTAACCATGACACCGACCTTAAACTATTTGTTGAATTTTTCTTTAAGCCAAGAGTTCAATTGCGGCCCAATGTCTTTGCGCTCAAGAGCAATCTCGATGACTGCACGCAAAAGCCCCATCGGCGTACCTGTGTCGTATCGAGTTATCTCGCTGACAACACCCAAAAGGGCGTGCTCGCTGGCCAACATCGCCAACGCATCGGTCAACTGCAGTTCGCCGTTCAAACTGGGTTTGACCCGTTCAAGCTTGTCGAAAGTCTTAGGCGACAAAACATAACGGCCAATGATCACGACGTCGCTGACCGCATCAGCAAGTTTTGGCTTTTCAACCACTTGCAAAATTTCAACTGCAGAAACATCGCCAACTTTCGTGTCGACAACTTTGACGTTGCCATAGCTCGAGACTTCGGCGACCGCGACTCGTTTTAATCCGATGCTACTTTTGCCAGATTTTTCAAAGAGCGTCATGAGTTGTTTCGTCAGCGACGCATCACCCATTATTTCGTCGGGCAACATCACCACAAACGGTTCGTCGCCCACCGCTTGGCGCGCGCAACTCACCGCGTGACCCAAACCCATCGGCGAATCTTGGTAAACGACGCTGACCGCGACTTTGTCGGTGCTGGCTGTAGATGCATAATTCTCGATCGACGGCTTAGATCGACTTGTCACGATCACGACACGCGTGCAACCCGCTTGTGCTGCTTCGTCGATAACGAATTGCAGCGCTGGCGTGTCATATATAGGTAGTAATTCTTTGGGTGTGGCGCGGGTCGCTGGCAAGAAGCGTGTGCCCATTCCGGCCGCGGGAATAACAGCAGTGCGTACAGCCACACAGACATCCTAGAATCAAAAGCCCTATGCCAACTTATGTTTACAAGTTCATTGACACTGGCGAGACCATTGAGATTTATCAGGCGTTCAGCGATGATGCATTGACCGAGGCCTCACACCCATCCGACGGCAAGCCTCGCCCAGTGAAAAAAGTGTTCACGCCTGTTGGCGTCACTTTCAAAGGTGGCGGTTTCTACAAAAACGACAGCGCGGCAAGTTCAAAATCGGGCGGTAATTCAGCTAGTTCATCAGCTAGTTCATCGGCCGGCACTTCAAGTGGCGAAACAAAAAGTGCATCAGGTGAAGCAAACTCAGAAAAGTCTGCGAGCAAAGCCGAAACCAAGAGCGAGACGAAAAGCGAAACTAAGAGCGCGACGAAAACCGAAACGAAAACTAGCCCAGCCAAAAGCGAATAATCCGCACACATGGCATCTAGCCATGCAAACAAAACTAATTGATCAGTGGTACGCCATATGTCGAGACGCTTCGCGACAACGGCTCGTAATCATCTCACTGTCTGCTTTAAGCGCACTATTTTATTTAGTGACCGCGCTTGGCTTTACATCCAGTTCAGGTGTGGCAATGACGCAAGATATTCGTAACGAAATACCTGCTGGGTTTCGGGCAGTGGCGATGCAAAGTGTTGGGCCACTGCCAGATCTTCGCGCTGGCGATTATGTCGACGTGATAATTGATGCAACAATTGCGCTTGATCGCGTGTTGGTGATTGATGTTGTATTGCAGCCGGGTCGATCAGAAACGATTGTTCTCGCGGTGCCACTTGCAAGCGCACCACAAATTGCCGATGCCGCCGCACTCGGCATAGTCGCTCTTGTTTTAGTTGGCTAGCTCTAGTTGGCTAGCTTTGAATTTTTTAGCGCCAGTTTGACGCAACTGCGATCAACACGCCGACGCCGACGATGCAGCGATAAAACACATACGGTGCAAAAGTTTTTGTGCGCACCAAACGAATCATCGACCACATCGCTAGCCAACCCGAGATTCCCGCCACAACGATTCCAACGAGCATTGGCACGAGCAAACCTTCTGGTATTCCATCGCGCACAAGTTTTGCAAGTTTAAAAACAACTGCACCTGAAATAATTGGCACGCTCATTAAAAATGACAACCGTGCCGCGGCATCACGTGAATATCCAGAAAGTCGCGCCGCAGTAATTGTGATTCCGCTGCGCGAAGTGCCAGGGTTGAGCGCAAGTACTTGTGCGGCACCAATCACGAGTGCATTACGCATCGTAAGTGAATCAACTGTTTGTAAATGATTTTTTGCCGTTGCCCGACGATCAGCCCAAATTAGTACGACACCAAAAATGATCAAACTCACACCAATTAAGGCAGGGCTGCCAAGTTTCTCGGTGATCTTGTCTTCAAATGCCGCGCCAACGATGCCCGCGGGCACCGCAGATAAAACCAACAGCCACGCTCTTCGTCCTGCTTGGGTTGCTGGCTGCTTTCGGTTGAAAATTAATTGCGCACCTTGCACTGTGTAAACGATCAAATCTTTGCGCAGGTAAATCAAAACAGCAGCCAGTGTGCCCAAGTGCAATGCCGTGTCGAATGCCTTTGCTGTTGCTTGAGAGTCGTAGTCGTTCCAACCAAAAATCCACGGCACGATCACCAAGTGACCGCTTGAAGAAATTGGCAAAAATTCAGTTAACCCTTGCACGATGCCCAGCACGATTGCGTGCAGGATCGACATATTTCTAAGCGCCGCTCATCATCACATCGCTGATAACTAACGAAAGTCCAACTGCTCGCATTGGTAGCCAGTCGATGTCATTGCCCAAATCGACTATGTTCAACAACATTTTTTGCAAGGTTGACGCAATCGTAAATTCGCGAATTGGGGCGCCGAGTGTGCCATTGCTGATCACAATGCCAGATGCTCCAGTCGAGAAATCTCCAGAGATCGTGTTAACACCGCTATGCATTCCTGAGACATCTTGAATCAGCACGCCGTCGTTGATGCCGCTAATCAATTCTGCTTGAGTTTTGGTACCTGGTTGCACTTGCATTGCAAGACAACCAACACCTGGCGAACCTGCGAAACCACCTCGAGTTGCATTGCCAGTGCTCTTGGTATTCATCCGCCGAGCGCTATAACTCGAGTGCACGAATTTTTTGAGCACTCCATTTTCAATCAACACATTTCGACGAGCTGCCAAGCCCTCACCATCAATATCTGTTGCCGTGTAGGCAAGCGGATTGGTCGGGTCATCGACAAGAGTGAACTTCGAACTGGCCACCTGCTGGTCGAGACGCTCGGCGAACAAACTCCTGCCTTTCGCCAAACTCTCGCCGTTTAAAACACTTGACAAAATACTGACGAACTGTGAAGTGACATATGGGTCAAGCACTATCGTCACAAGTTTGCTGGCGGGCTTTGTCGCGCCCAACAAACGCGTGGCGCGATCGGCTGCATCATGTGCCGCTTTGCTGAGATCAAATTCTTTTGGTGAATCTCCAACTGAAAATCCAAATCCGGTCAGCGATTCATCACCATCATCTGCCAAAGTTGACACAGAGACATAACACGAGTTTCCTCGACCGCTTTCGCGAATGCCAGTTGTCGTGGCGACGGCTGTTTCACCCCAGCCGTCTTCATAATTGGCTTCTTCGGCACGCACTCGTGCGTCGGCAGCCAAAGTTAGTTTCTCTAGTTCTTTCGTGATTGAAATCTTTTTATCAGTCGGATAATTCGCAAGTTCTTCATCCCAGAACTTTTGTGGAATCTGTGCGACGCCATCAGGCTCGGCAAGACCTGCCCACTCATCTACGGTTCCGAATTGAACATTGTCGCGCGCGTCTGCCAACACTTCGGTGATCGCATCACTCTCAAGTGTGCCTGCATAAGCGAAACCTGTGCGACCATCTTTGATAACTCGAATACCGATGCCTTCGCTTTGGGCTGAAACAAAATGTTCAACTTCACCTTCATAGACGCGCACGGATGTTTCGCCACCCCGAGAAACATATGCCTCGATTTGTTCGCCAGGTTTTGCTTTACCAACTATCGAGTCGGCAAGTTTTTGTAATTCGGATACCCCAACACTCATGCTGCGGTGCCGCCGATTGTCAAAGACTTAACACGCAGTGTTGGTTGGCCATCACCAACTGGCACGCCTTGTCCGTCTTTACCGCACATGCCAGGGTTGCCCATCGCAAAATCGTTGCCAAGCAAATCAATATCTTTTAAAACTTCGGGGCCGTTGCCGATTAGGTTGCTCTCGCGAAGTGGTTCGGTGATTTCT
>CAMAQQ010000108.1 GCA_945860575.1 Ferrithrix thermotolerans DSM 19514 | reverse complement strand
GTGCCGATGATGTCAAGAAACGGAGCAGCAACGAGTGGGCCGATCATGGCGCCCAAGCCATAAAGCGTTACAAGTTGCGATGCTGCGGCACCCATTTGTTCGGGTGACACCCAGTCGTTGGTGTATGCACCGCCGATGGCATACAACGGAAAACTGAATCCGCCAACTAGAAACAACAACAGAATTGTCCAGTTGTTGCCGGTTGGTTGCGTAAGCATGACGGCACCGAGCGCCATGACTGCAAGACAGCATAATAATCCGATGATGCGACGATCAATGTCATCTGACGCCGAAGAAATCGGCCAAGTCAATGCCATGCCACCGAGTTGCAGCACCGCAACAAGGATGCCGATGCGCCCGATGCTTAAACCCTCGCGCGTGGCGTGAATTACCGCCATGCCGAGAACGCCACCGTGCGCGAGACCGACGAGCAAAATCGTGCCCGCGCCAGTTGGCACAATTTTTGCAAGATCGCGCAGACTGAGATGCAAATGATTTTCTATTTCAGGTGTGGTCGCTTGCTCTGAAATCGAAATTGGGATCACCGCGAGGGATGCAACGATTGCGGCGAAGGCGTATCCACTGAAATTTCGTGCATCAAAATTGAAAACCAACAACTGACCGAGCCCCCATGCGCCGATGGTGACGACGTTGTAGACAGCGAGCAATCGACCGCGGTAATGATTTTCTGCCATGCCATTGAGCCACGATTCGGCGACGACGTAGAGGCCGGCTAGGCAAAAGCCGGTGCTGACGCGCATGATCACCCAGATTGCGGGCGAGTCGAATTGGCCCGTGACGAGCATCGATGCGCTGAGCAGTGATGCGAGTGCGGCGTAAACACGAATGTGGCCGACGCTTTGAAGTGCGCGGAGTGAATACCAGGAGCCGATCAAAAAGCCCGCGTAATAGGCAGTGGTGATGCCGCCGCTGATTATTGTCGGCAAGTTTTCGAGTTCGGCGCGGATGCCGAGCAGTGTGCTGAAACTGCCAGCCGAGATCATCAAAAAAGTTAGACCAGTGAATAGCCCCCATGTCGCGAGCAGAATCGTGCGGCGATTTGCGTTGAGTTGGGGGAAAAACCGCATGCAATTAGTCAAGCATCTGCGGGTGCGCCGAATGAGTTATTGCGCGAAAAATGGATGTTCTCGTGTCGGTCATGTGTCGCATTAACGGTTGAATAAGTCACCCGATAATCAACTAGCCTGACAGCGACTTGGGTCGCTAGCTCAGTTGGTAGAGCGACGGACTTTTAATCCGCAGGTCCAGGGTTCGATCCCCTGGCGACCCACTTTTTGTTTTGGGTTTAGAGTCGCGACCAAATTTCGTTGTGCTGAGCGGTTTTCTCGTGAGTCAGGCCGGCTTGCGTAAGTGCAGTGTTAACCATTTCTCGACCCGATTCAAATTGCGGGAGTTCAACGAGCAAACTCTTTACTTTTGATAGCACGGTTGCGCCGCCACTAAGAATCAGACCTTCAATTCCGTCGACATCAAGTTTGATGTAGTCAGGTTGCGCAAGACCTAGCCAGTTGACTGCTTGATCCATCGAAAAGCCAATTGTGTTGTACTCAAACTCAACTTCAATTGGTTGACCTCGTTCTCCATAGTTTTCTCCAAATGTTGAACCGGAGTTTCCCCACTCAATTGACTTCATTAACAGAGGTGCTTTGATCGCGTCATTGCTCAGCGGTATTGGAATAACAGTAATTCGTTTTTCAAGATTGTTGAGCCAAATATTTTTGGCTAAGAACTCAATGTTGAATGGGGATGGTTCAAAGGCGATGACCTGCATGTCGCGACTGATTCCAGCATAAATTGCGTATGAACCGATGTTCGCTCCGATATCCCAAAACACCGAATTCGTGTCTAGTGTGTCAATCCAAGTCAAAGTGGTTGGCTCGAGGCTTTCAATATCTTCAAAACGAGTATTTAACCACGAATATTCAATCGTTGAATAGTGAACGGTTTTGCCACGAATTACGGTGCTCGCGGTTTGAGAAATAGAAAATCGAGTGGTCATTGAAAGAAGCACTCGTCCAAGTTTGTTGCGCCGTAGCAACTGCAACAACGATCTGGTTATTTTACCTTTTATCGATTTTTGGAGAGATGCGTGTAGGGGAAAATTCCTGATTTCAGACATATCGCATTCTAGATCTAGTTGAAGTTTTTGCTTAGTTGGTTGCGAGTCTTTGAATTCGGTGGGCGAGTTTGGCGTGAGATATCAGCATTGTTTCAAGTTTTGCACTTACTATTTCATAGTTGCGCACAACATGTTTGCCGTGCACGATCGTGTCGCGCGTCGAGACTGGCCCGCAACGCAACCACGCTTCAATCGGGTCGGCAATCGCACCTGCGAATGCTGGGCCGGTTAAAGACCAAATTGCAATATCTCCAACACTGCCAACTGACAACTCGCCGATTTCGCCAACGCGACCAAGGCACCCAGCGCCGCCACGAGTCGCACATTCGAGTGCCATGCGCGCCGTGCCTGCGGCTGCGCCATTTCGCAATTTGGCAAGCAACATTGCTTGTCGTGATTCAAGCCACATTGACGCGCTGTCTGCCGAAGATGATCCGTCAACGCCGATGCCGACATGCACGCCAGCAGCAATTAAGTCGATCACGGGCGCAACACCTGATGACAAAATCAAATTGCTACTTGGACAATGCGCAACGCCGATGCGCGCTGCACCGAGACGTTGAATTTCTTGCGGATTAGGCATTACGCAATGAGCGAGCCAAGTTTTGTCGTGGCACCAGCCGACTTCCTCTAAGTAATCCATTGGTCGACAACCAAATGTTGCCAACGAAAATGCGTCATCTTCTGAGTTTTCGGCAAAATGTGTGTGCAATCGCACATCAAGTTTTGCAGCCAACTCTGCCGAATCAATCATTAATTGTTTCGTCACGCTAAACGGTGAACATGGCGCGAGTGCAACGCGCACCATCGCCCCGCGACTGCGGTCATGGTGCTTGGCAACGGCACTTGCCGACTCTTCAAGAATTACATCGTGGTCTTGTACTACATCGTCGGGTGGCAACCCACCGTCTTTGATCGACAACGACATCGACCCGCGCGTTGGATGAAACCGCATGCCGATATCACGCGCCGCTGCAATCTCGGCACTTAATAAATCTCCCGCGCCCGCAGGGTGAACATAAAGATGATCGGTTGAAGTCGTGCAACCCGACAGCGCAAGTTCAGCCAAGCCGACCCACGCAGAAACATGGGCTGACTCTTCGTCAAGCGTGCGCCACAACGGGTAGAGACTTTGTAGCCAACCAAACAACGGTGCGTTCGTCATCGGTGGAAACGCCCGCGTCAAGTTCTGATACAGGTGATGGTGCGTGTTCACGAGCCCAGGCGTGACAAGACAATCTGTCGCATCCACGACTTGCTTTGCTGGCGGTGGTGAACCGCTGCCAATCGCCGTGACAAAACCATTTGTGATCTCCACCCAGCCATCGCGAATTTCTCTTCGCTGGTCATCCATCGTCGCCACTAGCGACGAGTTCGCAATTACAAGGTCAGCAATCTCTGTATTCAGATATTTAAGTCGCGAAGTTCGCTATTGGCGTGTCGTTCGTCGGCATCGCGATAAAGCAGATGACCGAGTAACGCAGCAATAAAAACAGTTGACAAGCCGACAATTATTGGAAACGCCAACAATACGAGAACAAGAATGATTGCGCCGGCCATTTTATTTCTCAGGCTTGTAAGCCCAAGCCTCAATCTCGACTGCGCCACCAACGGGCAGTGACAATACACCAATCGTGCTGCGCGCGGGGCGCGAATCGCCGAAGCCTTCGACATACGCTTCGTTGAAAGTTGCGAACGTATCCATGTCAGTTAAAAAGCACATGGTTTTTTTCACGTCGTTGATATTCGCGCCGACACTTTTAAGTTGACCTTTTAGATTTTCTATCGACTGTGCAGTTTGGGCTTTTACTCCACCGCTGACGATTGCCCCATCTTTGAGTCCGAGTTGACCAGAGACGATGATCCAATCTCCTGCGCGAACGACCGGCGTATACGGACCAATTGCTGGGGTTTGTTTTGACATGTTTTAAATCGTAGATGATTTTTTCACCAATACGATAACTCACATGAAAAATATAAGTCGCCGTGGGTTTATTTCGGGTGGTGCCTCGGTTATTGGTGCTGGCATTTCACTACGAATATTGACAGCATGCGGCGATAGTTCGACATCGGTTCAAGACTCGCCAACAGACTCGCTTGTTGCGCCAAGTTCTGATCAAGTGGTTGATGAGGTACCTGACCAAATAGCAGACCAAATAACTGACCTGCCGAGCGATCTGCAACTCGTGCAGCGCTTTCCGCAAGTTCTGGTTCCGGGTGAAGTGCGCCTACCGATTTCGCTAGCGCAACAATCGGGCATCATCACAACTGATAGTGATTTTGAATTTCCAGAATCACTCTCTGCGAAAATTGTTGATCTTTCAACTGACAAAGTGATCATTGAAAAAATTTCTGCGAAGTTGCACGGTGCCGAAATTTCCCTGCCGTATTACCCTTTTTACGCAGAAATTGCAGCAGCAGGCAATTACTTGTTGATTGTCTCGGGTGGTCCGCAAGACGGCGCGGCATTCAGTGTGCTTGAGCGCAATCAAGTGCTCGTGCCCAAAACTGGCGACTCGCTGTCAAGTTTTGATACGCCGACTTTTGATAACGCGCTTGGTGTCGACCCGATTTGCACGCGACAGCCAAAGCCGTGCCCATTTCACGAAGTAACGCTGAGTGATGCGCTGAAACTCGGCCTGCCAGTTGCTTATCTTGTTGGTACACCGTCGCATTGCTCAACTGGCACTTGCTCGCCAGCGCTCGACGGATTAATCGAAGTCGCAACTCGTGTGGGCA
>CAMAQQ010000107.1 GCA_945860575.1 Ferrithrix thermotolerans DSM 19514 | reverse complement strand
GCGCTTGACGATTACACGCGCATCAAGCACGTGATGATTAATTTGAATAGCTAATTGCGAGGCAAAATCGCGCGCGGTTATTCAGTGCGTGAAGTGCGACTAAACAGCGACGGGCGCTTGCAAGCGTCGCGCAGTTGCCTGCAACAAGCGATCAAGAATCGTCGCCATAATCACGATCGCCAGGCCGACCTCTACCCCGAGACCCGAGTCTGGACCAGTGAGAGCCTCAATTGATCGATAGCCAAGACCGCCGCCGCCGACCATCCCCGAAATAATTGCCATCGCCAAGACCATCATCACCATTTGATTGATCGCCAAAATAATTGACGGCATCGCAAGTGGCACACGCACACCCCACAAAACTTGGCGCTGCGTCGCACCAAAAGTTATCGCAGCCTCGACTGATTCGTTATTGACTTGGCGGATGCCAAGACTCGTGAGGCGAATGCCCGGCGGAATTGCATAAACAACCGCGGCGACTATGCCCGGCACTGGGCCAACCGAAAAAATCATGACAAACGGAATCGCATAAACAAGATTTGGAATTGTTTGAAACGCATCAAGCACCGGCGCAATTATCGCTTCGATACGCGGGCGACGGCCTATCCAGATGCCGATCGGTAACGCGATCAGAATCGAGATAAATACGGCGACGATTGTTTGCGCGAGTGTGTCGACCGCATCGAGCCACCTGCCCGTGAGACCAATAAATGTCACGCCGCACGCGGTGAACAACGACATCTTCCATCCAGCAACATAAAATGCAAAAGCCGATGCAACGACGACGACCGCCTGCCAAGTAATCGTCTCGTTGAATAATGTTTGCGCGCGAACGAGAATTTCGCGCACGATGAAATCATTGAATGGTCTGGTGACAACATCAAAAGTTGTGCGAAACCATTTGAAGCCTGTGTCAATCGGGTCAGCGAACGAAGTGCCCCACGAAAAAGGAAACTCAACCCAACCCAACACCCTGCCGACAATGGCGGCGAGAGCAAGACCAATTAGCGCGATATATAAGGTATTGCGTTTTACTCTGACGCGCTGAGCCCCGGGCGTTGAAACAAGCGACATGCTGACGCGGTCAAGCACCAGCGCAACTGCAACAACAGCGAGACTCACGACGAGCCCACGACCGGGTTGGAGTCGGCGAACAGTTTGGTTGATCTCTTGGCCGAGGCCACCGGCGCCGACCAATGTTGCGATAACGACGATGCCGAGCGCCATCATCACCGTTTGATTGATGCCCGTAATTATTGAAGGCACGGCAAGTGGTAGTTGCACTTTTGCTAAAACTTGACGCTTGGTCGCGCCAAACATTTGCGCGGCTTCGACCGCTGCTTTTGGCACTTGTTGAATGCCAAGTGCTGTTAGTCGAACCATTGGTGGCAACGCATAAATCACCGTGGCAATTGCTGCGGGTGCTGGGCCGATGCCGAAAAATAAAACAATTGGGATCAGATACACGGTCGCGGGCACAGTCTGCATTCCGTCCAAGACTGGTCGTAGCGCCAACTCGACTCGGCGATTTAATGCAGCCAGCACGCCAAGCGGCACGCCGATCAACACGCAGATAAAAACTGCAACTGCCATCAGCGATATTGTGACGATGCTTTCAGACCACACGCCGACGAGGCCTGGGTAGACGACGGCTAGAGCTGCGAAAGTAGCCACACCCCAACGGCGCGTGCGCGCGACAACTGCGAACACAACGATTGCCGGAACAAACCATGGCAGCCAGGTGAAAACCGACTCGACTGATTCGATGCCGAACTCAACAACCGAAATAAACGGATTCAGAATGAATTCAAACAGCCAATGGCTGCTGCGATTTTTTCGAACCCACGATTGCAGATTTGTAATCGGCTCGGCAAGGCCGATGTTTAGCGAGTCAGGAAACCCACGCGTGCCCAAAGTCTGAGCAAGAACTATTAAGACAAACAGACCGCTTAATCGGCGCTTCATTTTTGTTCGGCTTGCAAGATTTTTGCAACGCTTGCGCGATTGACCACACCGATTTCTTGATTGTTGGCATCAAGCACAGTGATCGGTTCGTCACGCTCGAGCAACATCGGAATAATCGTTTCGATTTTCGCCGCCGCGGCAACCGAGCGACCATTTGCAACTGGCTGACCACCAACAGTCACCGACTTGACGCTGAGCACTTTTGCGCGCGGCACATCGTTAACAAACTCACGCACATACGGCGTGGCTGGTGCCGAGACGATTTCTTCGGGCGTACCGATTTGATCAAACGAACCATCTTTCATAATTGCAATGCGATCACCAAGTCGAAGCGCTTCGGCAAAATCGTGCGTGATGAACACAATCGTGCGTTGCATTGTCTTTTGCAATTTAATCAACTCGTCTTGCATCTCTTTGCGAATCAACGGGTCGAGTGCCGAGAACGGTTCGTCAAACAACAAAATTTGAGGATCAACTGCGAGTGCACGGGCCAACCCGACGCGCTGTTGCATGCCACCCGATAATTGTTGTGGGTAGTGGTCGGCCCAACCATCCAAGCCGACCGTGTTCAAAATTTCGGTTGCGCGGGCAAGACGGGTCGACTTGTCGATTTTTTGCACTTCAAGGCCGTATGCGATGTTGTCGATTACTTTGCGATGCGGAAACAAACCAAAATGTTGAAATACCATCGACATTCGACCGCGGCGCAACTGGCGAAGTTGATCTTCATCCATCGCCAAAAGATCATCGCCACTCAACGAAATTTCACCCTGAGTGGGTTCAATCAACCTTGACAAACAGCGAATCAGAGTTGACTTGCCAGAACCCGACAGACCCATGACGACAAACGTTTCGCCTTGCGCAACGCTGAATGAAACATCTCGAACAGCAACAGTCTGTTTGGTTTTTTGCAAAATTTCGGCACGACTGGAGCCGCTTTTTGCTAGATCTAATGTGCGAGTGCTGTCACCTGGGCCGAAAACTTTCCAGACATGACGTAAATCTATTGCTGGAAGCTCCCCCGAACTCATTAACAAAAGAATAGTGCGACTATTCACTAATCCACTAAGCCTTGCTATGGTGATGACAGCCCTATTTGGGGAAGTAACCACGATCAGAGAAAGTTCAAGGGGGAGAATATGGGATTACGAAACAGAAAAATAGCAGTCGGTTTATTGGCTGCTGGCGCAATGTTGCTCGCAGCCTGCGGTGGCAGTGATAGCGCAAGCGAAGTTGCAACCGAAGATACGGCTGCGGCTGAAACGTCTTTGTGCACAGGCACCGAAACAATCAAAATCGCCCGCAACAACTGGACCGCTTCGGCGATCGAAGTTGAAGTTGTTAAGCAGTTGATTGAAAAGAACCTTTGCAACCCGGTTGAGATAGTTGACATTGATGAAAACGCAATGATCGCCGGTATGTCAAGTGGCGATATTGATGCCAACGTTGAAGTGTGGCCATCGGGTTTCACACCTGACGAGCAGGCATTTGTTGATGACGGTTCGGTTGTCAACATGGGCGAACTCGGCGCGATCGGCAAAATTGGTTGGTTCGTGACACCAAATGCTCTTGAGCAGTTTCCACAACTCTCATCGTGGGAAGGTCTAAAAGACCCGGCGGTTGCCAAAGCATTTGCAACAGCAGCAACCGGTTCGCAGGGCCGTCTCTTGGGAATGGACCCATCATTCTCGCAATATGAAGAGCCTGTTGCCAAGAACTTGGGACTTAACTTCAAAGTTCAATACTCAGGTTCAGAAGCAGCAACTCAAGCAGAGATCATCGCAGCAACAGAAGCAGGCAAACCAGTAATTATGTACTACTGGATGCCATCGGCAGCAGTTGGTAAGTACGGCTTGATCAACATCAAGTTGCCAGCGCCAACAGTTGACTGCGCTGTAGATACTGACAAGTGCGACGGCGACTACCCAGAAGATGTTTTGTTCAAAGTTGCTTCAGCAAAACTCGAAGCAAAAGATGCCAATGTCTTTAAGTTCTTCAAGAACTTCAAGTTCACAACTGAAGATCAGTTGTCGACCTTGGGACCTGTAGAAATTGACGGTCGACCAGCATCTGAACTTGCTGCAGAGTGGATCGCAGCAAACGAAGCAGTTTGGTCAGCTTGGTTTAAATAAAGAATAACTAATTATTGATTAGATACGGCGGGCCTTCGGGCCCGCCGTTTTTATTTTCACCAGAAACGAAAGCGCAATGAAAATGAACTCATCACCTATTAGTTATGACCCGTCAATGCTCGGCGCCCATGACTGGGGCTTCCCGGTGCCGATTGCTTACGGGCCGGGGCGATTAGCCGAGATCGGGCGCCGATGTGTGGGGCTCGGCATAATGAATCCGCTGATTGTGACTGATCGTGGAAGTCGCAATCTTGAATTCATCACTCGCCTGCAATCATTTCTCGGGGAGTCGGGTTTGAAGTCGGCACTCTTTTTTGAAATTTCGCCAAACCCAATCGATTCAGAAATTGGCGCGGGTCGCGTGGCATATCGCGACGGCGGGCACGACGCAATTATTGCGATTGGTGGTGGCAGTGCCATGGATGGCGGCAAGGCGATTTGTTTGACGGCGAATAATTTGATCGACCTTTGGGATTTTGAATTCGAAAAGCCAGCGCCAAAAATTGACCGTGATAACGCGTTTCCGAAACTGATAACAATCCCGACAACTGCTGGCACGGGTGCTGAGACCGAAAGCACCGGAATGGTTACCGATTCAAAAAAAGCGATGAAGTTTTGTGTGTGGCACCCAGAGTTGAAGCCGTCGCTTGCGCTGCTTGACCCCGAACTGACCGTTGGCTTGCCGGCAAACATGACTGCATGGACTGGTGCCGATGCTTTGGTTCATGCAATCGAGGCATTTTTAGTGCCGGGGTTTAATCCGCTTTGTGATGGTTTGGCACTCGAAGCGTTGAGTTTGATTTCAACTTGGTTACCCGTTGCGTTTGTTGAGCCGACAAATTTGACGGCGCGCGG
>CAMAQQ010000106.1 GCA_945860575.1 Ferrithrix thermotolerans DSM 19514 | reverse complement strand
ATGCCCATCATCTTCAATGAATCAAGACTTAATGCAAGCAGCTCTTCACCTGTGATTTCATTCTCATACAAAGTGACAGACACCTCATCTGGAAGGCTGTTAATACTTTTCGCCCAAGTACTCACCTCATCCGGCGTCCATTCCTTCATGGATCGCTACAAAAAAAGTGGCACAAGTAGTTAAGTTAAGCCCCGAAGTGAGTTGCCAACTGTTCGGCAGAAGTGATGTTGTGGCTTCTAAGTAAATGGGGCAACACAAGTGCGGTACCCAAGGCATCAGCAAGAGCGTCATGCGGGCGAGTCACCACGACGTTGTAGCGCGCGGTCACATCTGTAAGGCGATGCGAGAGCGAGCGCTTTGGGTCTAGGGCTCGAGACAGTTTCAATGTGTCGAGCGGGCCATTTAAATTGATCGATGTCTTGGCACGGTTTGCTTCTCCAGTGAGAAATGCAATATCAAATTTTGCATTATGCGCAACGAATACCGTGTTGACAAGATAACTGTTGAGTCGCTCAAGCATCTCACTTGGAGCAATACCTTGCCGTAGATTGCGTCTCGTGATGCCGTGAATTTTAAAAGCGCCAAGGCGACCTGGCTTCCAGAAGTTTCGTCTGACAAAAGTTTCGTATTGTTCTTCGATCGTGCCATCTGATCTAGAGATCACAACGCCGAGTTGCAGCACGTAATCGTCTTTGCCAGATAAGCCGGTCGTTTCGGTATCAACAACGGCGAACCGAATTTCTTCGAGCGATTTATTGGCTAACGCATCAATCATCAACGGCAATGTAACTAATGCGTGTTGCAGTGCAGCGAGCTATTTCGCGGCAAGTGCTTTAGTAAAAATCTCGCGATCAAAATAGTCTCGCCACAAAGCGATCTTGCCTTTGCTGATGACAAACAAACCAGCGACATCAAGATCCACCCACCGACCGTCTATTTCGAATCGATCCGTGCGCTCGTTCATAACCACGCCGTGTTCTAAATCGCCACTCGAGACTTGATGGTGGATTAGCCACTCATAGGCACTGCATTCAGCGAGAAACCCACCAAGGGTTTGTTCAATTGCGGCTCTACCAAAAACTTTGGTGATCGGCACATTGTCGTATTCGCAGTCGTCGGCGACCATCTCAAGAGCCGCGGTGAGCCGATGTCCCTGAATTGATTCGATGAAAGCGGTCACAAACGCATCTGGATCTTGCGGCAAGTTTGATTTTGCAGTTGCCGCTACTTTCGGTTCTGTTGTAGTTCGAGATTTTGGTCGTAAACGCATAGTTCAATCATGACACGCCAGCCACCTCAAACTCGGTGTTAGTTTATGCAGTTAATTACCTACAACTGGTTTTAAAAATGTCTGGCGCGAACACCGATTGGCGCGGTAACTGTGAACCCTGCGAGGTGACGCTGCTCTTCGCTTTCGCCGCCCCAATAACCGTATTCGTGGTGTTCACGAGCGAACTCTAGACAAGTTGTCTGCACTGAACATAACCGACACAAACTTTGCGCCTTCGCCTCACGGCGTTGTCGGGCTTGTGGTCGTTCGGCTTGTGGAGCAAAGAAAAGTCTCATCTTTCCTTTGCAGTTCGCGAAGTTTTCCCAGTTGAGAGATTCGTTTGCTTTCACACTTTTTTCTGTGACGACTTTTGCGGCGAGAGTTTTTTCTGTGACACAGCTTTCTGCGACCCGATCAACATTCGGGACACACTCGGTGAAAACCCGTGTCTTTAGCACTAAGCGCAGGGTACGACTATCGACAGATCACAGTCAAGTTATCTTTCAGGACTCTGACAAATATCTATTGCAAATTACTTTGTTGCAATTCGTCAGAGCAATTCAGCAGCCAGACTTGCAACTTCACTTCGCTCGCAGGCCTCAAGAGTAATGTGACCAAAACAACTTTGACCAGCGAACGCTTGCACCAGCACGGCTAAAGCATTATTCGACTCACCCATGTACGGTGCATCAATCTGGCTGGTGTCACCGGTGAAGACGACTTTGGTGCCGTCACCAATTCGAGTCAGGATCGTCTTAAGGGTCGTCGGTTCAAGGTTTTGCGCCTCGTCCACAACGACAATCTGGGCTTGCAAACTGCGTCCGCGCAAGAAAGTGACCGACTCAAGAGTAAGTTGGCCGCGGGCAATCAGGTCGTCAATTAGCCCTCGCGCATCTCGACTCGAGCGGTCATCGGTTAGCGCAACTACTGCATCGTGAATCGCCGACATCCACGGATCCAACTTTTCTTCAAGACCCCCTGGCAAAAAGCCCACATCTGCGCGGCCAACTGGCACAAGTGGTCGATAAACAGCGAGGCGTTCATAGCGGTGTTGCTCAACTACTTGCTCAAGCCCGGCAGCAATCGCCAGCACGGTTTTTCCGGTGCCGGCGCGACCGTCAAGGGCGACGACCGTAATCTGTGGGTCAAGAAGAAGTTCAAGAGCAAAACGCTGTTCTTTGTTGCGGGCACGCAAACCCCACGCTTCGGGAGGCGATTGTTGAATCAGGCGAAGTTCGTTGTCATGACAGCGGGTCAGTGCCGATTGAGATCCGCATCGCAAAACTGCGAAATTGTTTTCATATAAACCGTCGGCGTGTTCAATATCTGATTTTTCGATGCCTTCAGTTTTGTAAAGGCTGTCGATGACATCAACAGTTGTATCGAAAGTTGACCAACCCATCGGTCGTTCATTTCGACCACGGCCAACTGGCCGATGTTCAAGCGCGGTTAATCCAAGATGAGCGGCTTTAATTCTCAGCGCGGCATCATTTGAAACAATACAAGTAGGAGAAATCGCCGCCTGACCAAGTGCTGCACCGATGATTCGATTGTCGGGCACCTTTGGATCAAGTCCGTGTTCAATCAGCAGGTGAATTTGAATTCCGTTGACTTCGATCTGCACGGTCGCGCTTGTCTCTGTGCCATTAATTGGAGTTGGATCTTTGAGCGAGCCACCTGCTTTGCGACGAAGCTCTTCAATTGATCGAAGTGCGCTTCGTGCTGATCTTCCAACGTCGTCCATTCGCGCTTTTAATCCGTCGAGTTCTTCGATCACCGTCAACGGGATGACGATCGCACAATTTGGAAAGCAACTTAAACAGTTTGGGTCTGCAACAAGCACAGAAGTGTCAAGCACGACTCGTGAACCGGCGGGCGTCGCAAAAATTTCTGCGATCTGCTCCAATGTCTTTTCAGAAAGTAAGTTTTGTGTTGACAACGAAATTAAGTGTGGTCGGTGTCGTACTGACGATGGGGGATGGTTCGCGGCGAAAATCTCCAAAAGAGCGAGCAATTATCGGTTTTTTAAAAAGTTTTTTTAAAATTCTTTTTGAGATCCAAAAATTAGCCAGAGATTTGACTTTGAAAGAGTTCGTGATGAAGCTATTTTCGGAAAGTGTTTTGTCAATACGCATTCACGGCAAATTATTTTTTAGTCGAGCCGAACAAATCACCATGCCATATTCCCCATATTATGTATGGGTTTTATGAGGATGGCGGGAAGTGTTTTTGTGAGCCATAGTTAAGTTTTAAAACGAATGATCTTCAAAACTTTGACTGCTGTGGATAAATAATTTTTGATATTTTCAAAATTTTTAAAAATCCTGACTGACTGTAGAAATTTCTCAAAATCGCGACAATGCTTGCAATTTGTGGCCACATCGGTTCAACTATATGCGTAACGGTAATCCGTAACTGAGAAAGCAGGTTAGATAATGACTAAAGCAGAATTGATTGATGCAGTGTCACAGAAAGCAGGAGTGTCGAAGGCAGATGCCGAACGCACGATTGCAGAGTTCTTTGACCTCGTCGTCTCATCCGCTAAGCAAGGCAACAAGGTTGCATGGCCGGGTTTTGGCTCGTTCAGCACCTCAAGCAGAAAAGCCCGCATCGGCAGGAATCCTCAAACTGGGGCTCCTGTTCAGGTGAAGGCATCAACAGCGATGAAGTTCAGCTCGAGTTCAACACTCAAAGCTGCACTGAATCCAAACCGCTAGACAAGTAATAACAAACAACAAGGAGAAATAAAATGGCAGCAAAAAAGCGCAAGAAGGCTAAAAAAGCCGTAAAGAAGGCACCTGCAAAGAAGAAGCGTAAGGCCAAGAAGAAATAAGGCTTTAAGCCAATTTAAGCAATACAGTTCGGAATACTGTGAGAAGAGGGGCTTCGGCCCCTCTTCTTCTATTTACGGGCTAAGTAGTTAGATTATTTTTTTGAAGTTTTTGCGCAAGATCTAAATCTTGTGCCGTGTCGATGTCGACAGATAAATACTGATCGTGGATAATTCGAACCGTCAACTTGCAGTTCTTGGCGATTTTTTGATGTTCGATAAAACTGTTTCGTCCATAGGCGAATTCAAAGTCAATTGCCGTTGGCACGATCATCACATTCGTGCCGTCCTCGTGTCGATCGGGAACAATAGTGATTGAAGTCTTCAAAGTTTGTGGTTCGCAATCGCTCAATATGTGAGAAAAGCCAGTGGCCAAGAGCAGGTCACTATGAACGATCATCGCGAGATCAAAGTTTGCCGCCCGAACGGCCGTGACGCCGTCGTTAACAGCGTTGTTCAGACCGACATTGGTTTGCCAGACAATATTGGCGTTTTGCGCGCGTGCCCACTCGGCGACATCTTGATCATCGCAGACGACGAAAATTTCGTATCCAACCGAGGCATGAAGCACCCGCTGAGCACATAATTTGGCGAGGATAAATCGTTCGGCTGGGGTCAGTAGATCTGAGAGCCGTTCTTTGGCCTGGTGAAAAGCCTTAATCGGGATGACGATCGCCAATATCTCGCTTAAATCGTCTGGTTGTTGCGAAGGCACCTGCGAATCCTACGGTTTGATCGCAGAGAGTGGAAGAAACTAATAGTTGGTGCCCGCATACGCTGAGACTCGTGAAAAGCCAGATTGCAGTCGTTGGCGCCGGGTCATGGGGCACGACAGTAGCCAGCACTGTGGCACAAAATCAGCCGACGATGCTGTGGG
>CAMAQQ010000105.1 GCA_945860575.1 Ferrithrix thermotolerans DSM 19514 | reverse complement strand
GGTTTGATGACTGGTCTCGCAAAACGCGGCATTCCGATTCGCAAAGGACGCACGGCCGTAGAAGTGATCGTGCTGATAACCGGTTGGTTTCTTGGTGGCCAAGTAGGTGTTGCTACTTTTGCGTTCGCATTCGGTGTCGGACCATTAGTACACTTTTTTTTACCGCGCCTTGCGATAAAAAAACCTGCTCGTTAACTAATATCTGTAACGCTCTGCTTTGAACGGACCACTCGGTTCAATACCCAAGTATTCTGACTGCTCATCTGAAAGTTTCGTCAGAATTGCACCAAGTGCATCCAGGTGCAACAACGCAACTTTTTCGTCTAGATGTTTCGGCAATACATAAACGCCAAGCGGATAATTCTTGGTGTTGTTAAACAACTCAATTTGGGCAATCACTTGGTTCGTAAACGAGCAACTCATCACGAAACTCGGGTGACCAGTTGCGCAACCAAGGTTGACAAGTCGACCTTCAGCAAGAACAATCACCGCATGCCCATCGGCGAATGTCCACAGGTCGGTACCGGATTTCAGTTCGTCGCGAGTCGCGCCACTGCGTGATAGTCCCGCCATATCAATTTCGTTGTCGAAGTGACCGATGTTGCAAACGATCGCGTTGTGCTTCATTTTTGACATGTGCTCTGCGGTAACGATTGCTTCGTTACCAGTTGCTGTCACAAAAATATCCGCAACACCGACAACATTTTCAAGAGTGTTAACTATGTAACCCTCCATCGCCGCCTGCAATGCGTTAATCGGATCGATCTCGGTTACTACAACTCGAGCACCTTGGCCACGAAGACTTTGCGCACATCCCTTGCCGACGTCACCGTAGCCGCAGACAACGGCCATCTTGCCGGCGATCATCACATCAGTCGCACGATTAAGCGCATCAATCAACGAGTGTCGACACCCATAAAGATTGTCAAACTTACTTTTTGTCACACTGTCATTGACATTGATCGCCGGAAACAAAAGTTCTTTGTCTTGCGCCATTTTGTAAAGACGTTTGACGCCAGTTGTTGTTTCTTCGGTGACACCTTTGATAAGTTTCGACATCTTCGTCCAACGATTCGGACTTGTCTTTAATCCGCGTTGCAGCAAACCAAGGACGATTGCAAGTTCAGGATTAGACGCCGTCGTTGGATCAGGCACCGCTCCAGCCTTTTCATATTCAACTCCTTTGTGCAACAACATCGTCGCGTCGCCACCATCGTCAAGAATCATGTTCGGACCATCGCCGTCGGGCCATGTCATCATCTGATCAGTCGCCCACCAATACTCTTCTAATGTCTCGCCCTTCCATGCATAAACCGGAACGCCTTGCGGATTTTCGGCGGTTCCATTTGGTCCGACGACAACTGCCGCAGCCGCATGATCTTGAGTCGAGAAAATATTGCAACTGGCCCAACGAACTTCTGCACCAAGTTGAACAAGAGTTTCAATCAACACAGCCGTCTGAATAGTCATGTGCAACGAGCCAGAAATACGTGCGCCCTTGAGTGGTTGCGAAGTACCAAACTCTTTTCGTAGCGCACGCAGACCTGGCATTTCGTGCTCAGCAAGATGAATTTCTTTGCGACCGAACGGAGCCATTGAGAGGTCGGCAACGCGGTAATCTTTTCGCTCGGCAAAACTTGACGATGACATTTTTACTCCAGTTTTTTGTTTTTTATGTTAATTAAAAAGTTGGCTTAAGACCAAGTTGCTTAGCCTTGGCGGCAAGTCGCTCGTGTTCTAGTTGATTCACAGTTTTTGCTTCATCAATCAGCATCACCGGAATACCATGGCGAATTTCATAACGCATCTGCAAACGCGGATTGTAGAGAAATTGTTCATCCTCGTAATAGATCAAACTTCCTTTGTCTTTTGGGCACGCCAAAATCTCAAGCAAGCGAGGGTTCAACGAAGATTCACTGATACTCACGGCTAAGACAATAACACTTACGGCACTTATGCCGTGATCAACATCAATAATTCGGCGACATGTTCGTCACACTGTTCACGCGTTGCCGCCTCGAGATTCAGTCGCAATAACGGCTCGGTATTCGAAGACCGAACATTAAACCACCACGAACCACAATCCACCGTGAGGCCATCCAGATGATCTTGTGGATACGACGCGAACTGCTTGGTCACGCGCTCGATAACGACCGAAATGTCTTTGACCTGTGTATTGATTTCACCACTGCCGGCGTATTTTTCGAATGGTGCCCGCAACTCTGACAGTGACTTGCCTGTTCGACTCATTTCGCCGAGTACGACCATTGTCGCAATCAAGCCACTGTCGGCTCGGTAGTTATCGGCAAAGTAATAATGACCCGAGTGCTCACCTGCAAACACTGCGCCAGTTTGAGCCATCACTTGTTTCATATAACTGTGGCCATTTTTCGTACGAATCGGTGTGCCACCCAGCGCCGTAATCGTCTCTGGTACGACTCGCGAGCAAATCAAGTTATAAAGAATTGTCGACTCTGGATGTGTCCGCAAAAAAACTGACGCCAGCAAAGCCGTAGTCGTGCTGCCCGAAACGCTTCTGCCCAATTCGTCAACCAAAAAAACACGGTCGGCGTCGCCGTCAAATGCCAAACCCACATCAAACTTGCCCGATATCACACGCGCTTGAAGGTCGCGCTGGTTGGCTGGCTGAATTGGGTCGGCAGGATGATTCGGAAATGTGCCGTCAAGTTCGCCGTACATCACCTCGAGTTCAAATTCGCCAAGCCGATCAAAAACTGCCGGTGCAACCAGACCACCCATACCATTTGCCGTATCGGCGACAATTTTCAATTTGCGCAGTGACTTTGTATCAATGAAACCCACGACATGATCAACGAATTCGGCAAGCATATTTTTGTGGGTCACTTCACCGTGTACTTTTGCGACTGCTGGTCCTTTGCCATCTAAAACATCCTGGGCAATTGCTTTCATTTCGCGCAATCCATTATCAATACCAATAGATCGTGCACCCGATAGACAACATTTGATGCCGTTGTATTGCGCGGGATTATGTGAGGCGGTAAACATCGCTCCTGGTGCATCAAGTTTTCCTGAGGCAAAATAAAGCAAGTCGGTACTTGCCAGACCCAAATTGATCACGTCAACGCCTTGCTCGGTCAATCCTCTTTGAAATGCTTCGACAAGATCGGGGCCGCTCGGGCGCATGTCGTGAGCAACGACGATTGTCTTTGCCGCAGAGAATTTTGCAAACGCCACGCCGAGCGCGTGGGTCAAAGTTGCGTCAAGTTGATCGGGCACCGTGCCCCGAATGTCGTAAGCCTTGACGACTGCTTCTAAGTTTGGCACGACTCGCAATGCTAGTTGATTGCAGTCTCAATAATTCGTGCGTTAATTCGACGACGCCATCGCATAAACATAACTGCGATACCAATTGCCGTTAATAAGTAGGCGAAAATATCCAACTTCGTGTAGCCATAATGTAAGCGCACATCGTTTTGTGTCGGCACAACAACCATCATGTTCGGCGCCACACGAAATGGTCCCTTTGCGCCAGAAACTTTCCAATTCGGAAAATAGCTCATCCGCACAAGAATTGGTTGACCAATCTGGTCAACGCTAAATGAAATCTCCGAATCTTCAAGAATGAAATTTGTAACTTTTGTCGGTTTTGTTTCGACTATCTCAATTTTCTGAGTCGGGGTGACAATGTCGACACGACGACTTGATACGCCCGGCTCGCCATCACGACGGCTCAGATCAACAGCCACATCAACGCGTTGCCAAGTATCAAGCCCATTTTCAACAGGCATCGCCGACCAATCTTCTGGATGCTGAAATGAACTCGTACCTATTTCGAGCCAGCGCTCTTTGACGTCACCAGTTCTGCTGTTCACGATCACTGGTTGCACTTTGAGTGGCGTGACCAATTCGCTGTTGCCAACTTGATAAATCACCCACGGACCACTTCGCTTCACTTCAACTAGCGCGGCTTGCAGGTTGGCTTGAGCAATTGCTTCTTTTGTGAAGGCCAAAAAATATTTGACACCAAGTTCTTGCATGTAGCGAACACCCAGACCGGCATTGTTGTCGTCGTAACGCAACTCGCGAACAGGGTTGCTACTTTGCTTTGACATCGCCGCCGAAGTAATGAAGTGATATGGGGTCGTCCCCGACGCTTCGAAGTTCAATCCTTCCATTGAACCGATACAGCCTTTTGTCCAATGCGGCAACAACATCAGTGACATCGTCGTGCCGTACTTGTTTAGTTCGTTACTGCTCTCCCAAAGTGCGCGACCACAACCGTGCGCCGCATCGTTGCCTAACGACTTCATCGTTTCAACTAGATCGTGATACTCGGCATAGGCACTCTTGCCTTCGTAACCGGTGAAGTTCCACCGTGCCCAGCCGTCAACAAAACCGTCGTTTGACGCATTAGTCGAAATCGGACCCCACTTATATTGCATCGTCCCAGCAGAATCTGCAACGAGTTTGCCAAATGGAAGTTCTTGAAATCTAAAACCAATCACACTGACGACAAGTAACGCCATCGCAGTTGCCCACCACATATTGAACTGAGCAATGTTTCGTAGCGAGATAACCGGCACTACTGACTCAAAACTTTCTTTCACCAATGCATCGTTGGCGACTCGAAGCAAAGAAGTGACACGCCATAGACCGACAACGAGTTCATACAGACCAATCATCATCAACATGTAGCGAAGCAAATAAAGAAACGGCAACAGTCTCGGGTTCCACAACATTCCGATAACTGGCAACCCGCCACGACTTATAAAAACGCCGATCACGAGCACTGCACAATAAACACCCATCCAGATACCAACTCGATTGCGTCGCAAAATGCAAGCAACGAACCCGACGACTGCAAACAGTGTGATGAAAATATTCCAATAAAGCGGCAATGGAAAGTACATCTGCCAAAACGAGTCGGCGGCACCACTTGGACGCGGTTCGTATTTCATGTCGGTCATATACGCGTGGCTTGTCAAAAATGGGACTACCC
>CAMAQQ010000104.1 GCA_945860575.1 Ferrithrix thermotolerans DSM 19514 | reverse complement strand
CATCCGATGCATCGGCTATTGCAGGGTGATGTGGGTAGCGGCAAAACTGTCGTGGCAGTTTCGGCAATGCTCGCAGCAGTGCAAGGCGGCCACCAAGGTGCGTTGATGGCGCCAACAGAAGTTTTGGCAGAGCAACATTTCGCCGGCGTGAGAAAACTTCTAGAAGGTTTACTCGTCCCGGATGCCAATAATTTATTTGGTGACAGACAGTTGCGTATTGAATTACTTACAAGTCGTGTGACCAGCGAGCGTCGCCGAGAATTGCTGCGCGATTTGGCAAACGGTGGAGTCGATATTTTGATCGGCACACACGCGCTAATACAAGAGGGCGTCGAATTCGCATCACTCGGTGTGGCAGTGATTGACGAGCAACACCGTTTTGGTGTTGAGCAACGAGCAGCACTGCGCAACAAGGGCGAGAGTTCTGCACTCTTGGACCGAGAGAAAACAAAGACATCTCCAGATGTTTTAGTCATGACCGCCACGCCGATACCACGTACGGCAGCCATGACCGTTTATGGCGATCTTGATGTCAGTGTGCTGGATGAACTGCCGCCAGGTCGAACACCAATCAAAACTTTCTGGGTTGCGGGCAAAAAATCTGAAGCTGAGATGTGGGGCGAAGTGCGTGAGGCAATTGCACAGGGTCAGCAGGCGTTTATTGTCTGCCCGCTTATTGAAGAGAGTGAAAAACTTGAAGTGGCGTCGGCACAAGACACTTTCAAAGTGCTTGGCAAGACCGAACTGAAAGGTTTGAAAATCGGGTTGTTGCACGGTCGGTTGTCATCAAATGAAAAAGACGAGACGATGACGAAGTTTCGTGAGCGCAAACTGGATGTGCTCGTTGCGACGACCGTGATTGAGGTTGGCGTTGATGTACCAAATGCAACTTGCATGATTGTGCTTGATGCCGATCGTTTCGGTATTGCGCAATTGCATCAGTTGCGAGGTCGTGTCGGTCGTGGCGTTATTGCGTCGCGCTGTTGGCTCGTGACCAGCAACGAAGAAGTTCGTTCTCCCCGTGTTGACGCTTTAGTTGAGTCAACCGATGGCTTCTATTTGGCAGAAGTAGATCTTGAACTGCGCGGCGAAGGAACGATTATGAATACGGCACAAAAGGGTCGCAGTGATTTGAAACTTGCGTCGTTGCGCAACGACCGTGACTTAATCGAACTCGCGCGTGCAACCGCACTTGAAATTATTGCTGCCGATCCAACTTTAAAAAGCCACAACGAAATTCGTGACGAGATAGATCTGTTGCTGACCCCAGACGAAGAAGAGTTTCTTTTCAAAAACTAATTCGCCGACAAAAGTTTTTATTCTCCTTGTGGTGCGAGCACCAAATCCCAACGGTCAAGACAGTCGCTACATCGATACGCGACAACTTCACCGACCTGCCACAACCCGTCCTCGGGTGGATGAGATAATAAGTGCGCGTTACCTCCGCAGTCAACACAAATAATTGATTCGGTTGGTGGTTCGGCAGGGCCAAAATCCATAAGGTAAGTCAACCACTATTCTTCGGCCATTTTGTCAATAGCGTGAAGATATGCGAGTGGTGGCGGGAGAGTTGCGCGGGCGAAAGATTTCTGCTCCTGATGGCACCACAACAAGGCCGACAACCGACATGGCACGAGAAGCAATTTTTAATGCGCTGACAAGTTTGGATGTGATCGTTGATGCTGCTGTGTTAGATCTGTTCGCGGGGTCGGGCGCACTGGGTATTGAAGCCTTGTCTCGCGGGGCAAAACATTGCACATTCATCGAGCGGGATCGTGATGCACTTGCGAGTTTGCAAGACAACATCAAAAAACTTGGATTGACTGACCGCACGACCGTAATTCGCGCGGATGCCATGCTTGCCGCAATCAAAGTTTCTGGCATTGATTTGGTCATGGCTGATCCGCCGTACGAGTTCAAAAACTGGCAAGGGCTTTTATCGAATATCACTGCGCCTCTTGTAGTAGCCGAAAGTAACCGCGAAATTACGGGCTTGAACGGCTGGGAGTCGCTGCGTTCTAAGCGATACGGGCGCACGCATGTCACCTATTTACGACGGATACCATAAATAGCGCGATGAAAGTCATGTTTCCTGGAAGTTTTGACCCTGTCCATCTCGGGCATCTTGACATTATTCGTCAAGCCGCCGAATTGTTTGGTGAGATCGTCGTAGTCGTGATGCACAATCCAGATAAACCTGCCGGCATGTTTAGCATCAACGATCGAGTTGAGATGGTCAAGTCTTCGACGAGTGATATAAAAGGTGTGACGGTGCAACCCGCTGCTGGCTTGGCAATTGATGCGGCTAAGAAGTTTGGCGTTGACTGCATAGTCAAAAGCGTTCGCAATGTAATGGATTTAGATGTTGAAGTTCAGATGGCAAACACGAATTCGGTGGTCAGTGGAATTCAAACGGTGTTGTTGATTCCACAGCCGAAAAATGCGTTTATCAGCAGTCGTTTTGTGCGCGAAATTGCGCATTACGGCGGAAATGTATCGGCTTTGGTTCCGTCGGTGGTTGCGATAGCGATTACAAAAGCAGAAAAGTAGACTGTTAATAATGCCTAAAAATGTTTTTGACAATTTCGACGACGATGACAATCGTGGCAACTCGTTTGGCACAGAGGTCATACCCGTAGAACTCGGCGATACAGAATCGTTTTTGAACGAGGCGATAGGTGCGATCTCAAGTGCGCCAAATGCGCCGTTATCTAGTGCTCCAAAAATTAATCGTGAGCAAGTTCTTGGCATCTTGCAAGACGCACTTGACTGTTTGCCCGCCGAGATCACGGAAGCCCGCTGGATGCTCAAAGAACGTGCTGATTTTCTTGCCAAAACTCAACTTGAGGCTGACGAGATTTTAGAAGCCGCCCGAGTTCAGGCAGAGCGGCTTGTGCAGCGTACTTCGATTGTTCGCCAGTCTGAAGCGCGCGCTCGCAAAGTGATCGAGGCTGCAAACCAAGACTCGCGTCGACTCAAAAGTGAAACTGATGATTTCTTGGATCGCCGTTTGGGTAGTTTTGAAATTCTGTTGGACAAACTCGTCAAACAGGTGAGTGAAGGTCGCACACGGTTGTCACTTGTCGCCCAAGAGCCAGCGCGCGAGATTTCGTTGGAGAGCGAATCAGTGATGTTGTTTGACCAAGATGATGAGTTGTAAAAACTAAGTTCTCAGTAGCAAGTTGACCAGAGAAAGTTCGTAGGTAATGGCGTCGCCACTGTTGGTTAATGTAGCCGAACTTCTGCGGCGCGCAGGAAGCATTCGCGAAATTGACCGTCAAATTGAATCTGATTTTTTTAAGTTTGACGATTCGCGGATAATTGCTGGCTCCCAAGTAGATGTAGCGCTCACGCTCGAGGCGTTGACTGATGGCATCGTTGTGCATGGCACACTTGGTGCGCAATGGAGTTGCGAATGTCGTCGTTGTCTGAAAGCGTTGACCGGTCGAGCCGAAGTCGAAGTGCAAGAGTTATATCAATCGGTGATCAGCGACCCTGATGCTTATCCAATAACCGGAGAGCAGTTGGATTTACTCGAGATGGCGCGCGAAAATGTGCTTCTCGCGGTGCCGTTGGCCCCATTGTGTCGTGCCGACTGCCCGGGTCTTTGTCCGCAATGTGGCACCGATTTACAGGTTGAGCCTTGCTCTTGTACGCGAGCAGAACGCGACGACCGATGGGCTGCTTTAGATTCACTGCGAATTGACGAGAGTTGAAAGGGCCCGCAGCGGCGATTCAACGCAACGGGAAAACTCGCTAAATCCGTAAGACTGACTTAAATAAGTGAGCAGATCTTCCGCTAGCCTTGCAGTTCGTTGTAGATAGTTTGCAAATACAAGTTTTTAACCAAAATAACCGAAAGACGAGCTTGCGATGGCAGTTCCAAAGAAAAAGAAGTCTAAATCCAAAGGTCGCATGCGTCAGGCTGCGAACTGGAAGCTAAAGGCGCCAAGTGCAAGTTCGTGTCCACGTTGCGGTGTTGCAAAGCGTCCTCATGTCGTGTGTGGCAGTTGCGGTTGGTACAAGGGTCGCATCGCTGTAGTAGTTGACGCGAGTTAATTTCGAGCGTTCGCGTCGTTTGCTTTAACGATGCTGCCAATTGCTGTCGACGCCCTAGGTGGCGATAAGGCTCCAACCGAGATAATTGCGGGTGCTCGCGAAGCCCTCGCTGCTGGCATACCGGTTGTGCTTGTCGGTCCAAGCGATCTGCAAGGTCGTGACGGTTTTGACTTAATTGTCGCGAGCGAATTTATTGAGATGCACGAAGACGCTGCGAGTTCAGTGCGCAACAAAAAAGATTCGACTCTCGTGCGTGCAGCCGAAGCAGTGCGCGACGGCAAAGCCAGTGCGATGATCTCTGCGGGCAACACCGGTGCGACGATGGCTTCTGCATTATTGCGGATGGGACGTATCGCGGGTGTTAAGCGCCCCGCAATTGCTACGCCGATTCCTGCTCCAGGCACGACACCGACCGTGTTGCTAGATGCAGGCGCAAATTCCGAAGTAGAGCCAGAGTGGTTGGTGCAGTTTGGTTTGATGGGCAGCGTTTATGCCAATGCCCGATTTGCAGTAGAAAACCCACGCGTCGGGTTGCTCTCGATTGGTGAAGAGCCAGGCAAAGGCGACACACTTCGCAAGCAGGCATACGAATTATTCTCGGGCGCCAAAAATATTAATTTCATCGGCAATGTCGAAGGTCGAGACATCATGACCGACAAAGTTGACGTCGTTGTCACAGATGGTTTCACCGGCAATGTTGCGCTGAAAACTTTGGAGGGCACGATGCGCGGCGTCGTAAAAGCATTGTTCGCAGCGATCAGTGAACCCGAATACAAAGTTCATGCCGACGGCATCATGCCGGCGCTGCTTAGTTTGTATGCAACATTTGATCCCGATACTTATGGTGGAGCGATTTTGCTCGGTGTAGATGGTGTGTGCATTATTTCGCACGGCTCGTCTGGTTCTCGGGCAATGCTCAACGGAATCAAAGTTGCCAAAGAGATGGTTGAAGTCGACATGGTTGGCAGA
>CAMAQQ010000103.1 GCA_945860575.1 Ferrithrix thermotolerans DSM 19514 | reverse complement strand
AAAACCGGCAGGCCATCAACAAAGCGACGGAGATCGTCTCGAACTTCACCAGCAGTTGAATATCTATCGTCAGGATTTTTGGCCATGCACTTGGTAACAATCGCAGCCAAACCAATAGGGATTGATTTATTGAGCCGATCAAGAGGCGTAGGGTCTTCATGTACTTGTTTGTAAGCAATTGCTACCGCGTTTTCACCAGTAAATGGCACAGTGCCTGCGAGCATTTCGTACATGACAATTCCGAGTGAGTAAATATCGCTGCGTTGATCAGTCGGCGCCCCCTGCGCTTGTTCTGGTGAAAAATAAGTCGCAGTGCCCATTACTGCGCCAGTTTGAGTGAGGTTTTGCTCAATACCCGCACCGAGCGCGCGAGCGATTCCGAAGTCGGCAACTTTTACCTGCCCAGTTGCACTGATGAGAATATTGCCAGGTTTTACATCGCGATGAATCACGCCGTTTTGATGTGCCGAGTCAAGTGCCAGAGCGACTTCACTTATAACATCACAAACTTGTACAGGGGTGAATGTGTTGCTTTGCCGAATTATGTCGGCAAGTGTGCGACCATCAACAAACTCCATCGCAATGTAGTAGGTGTTGTTAACGCGCCCCCAGTCATAAACGCCGACAATGTTTGGATGATTGAGTCCGGCGGCCGACTGTGCCTCGCGGCGAAATCGCTCAACGAACGCCGGGTCAACGGCAAACTCGGCAAAAAGAACTTTTATTGCAACTGAACGGTCTAATAAAATATCGCGGGCTTGAAAAATTTCCGCCATTCCACCCCGACCGACTCGTCGACCGATTTCATAGCGGTCGTTAATGATCGCCCTTTTTGTGTCGTTCATGGTTTAACCACCATCAACAACTTCACGAATTTGATTTACATAATTCTGGGCATCTGTTGACGAAGAAAAACTTGGTTTAGCGACAATTTCACCGTCTAGCGCCGAACTCAGGTCAGATCTTACGAGCGTGCTGTCGGCTTCAATAGTTGGATTAAACCAGAGAAAATCCTTGCCTTGATAAATCAACACGCGTGATGTTGGAGTTTCATTTTCGTATGCCACAAAGTATCCACCACGGGCGTAAGAAATTGCGACAACTGAAGTCACAACGGCAGCAGCAGCAACCACGATCGAGATAATCAGTTTACGAATTGACGAATTAGTTTCGGGTTTCGAAAGCGTCGAGTCGGCCGGTTTGCTGCCCCCAGACTTGTCGTTATCCAAAACATCCACGACTATCACAGTGGTGTTGTCTCGGCCCCCATTTTTGTTTGCCATTGCTACGAGGTAACTTGCGGTTTGTTGAGGGTCAGAATTTAGTTTCAAGCAAGTTTCAATATCAATGTCTGAAACCTCATCAACTAAACCATCACTACATAAAAGATAGCGATCACCAACAATAAGTGGAAGCGTCCAAGTGTCTACGCCGACTGTTGGCTCAATACCTAATGCGCGTGTGACGATATTTCGTCGTGCATGGGTTCGTGCCTCGTCGCGAGTAATCAAACCCTCACTGACTAACTCTTGTACATAAGAGTGATCAACGCTTACTTGTCTGAATTCGCCGGCCCTCAACAAATACGTGCGTGAGTCACCAATATTTGCAACGGTTGCCGACTTGGTCTCGCTATCAGATTTCGATTTATTGGTCGGAGTTATCGCCAGGGCGGTAAGTGTTGTGCCCATTCCTCTTTGATCTGTTTGGCCACTTGCGGCTTGAAAAATCTTTTCATTTACTTCTTTAATGATTGAGTTGAGTTCTTTTGCGTCGGCGATGCCGTTGGCTTGCGCACCACGAAGAAATTTAATCGCCATTGCACTGGCGACTTCCCCAGCATTATGGCCACCCATACCGTCGGCAACCACGAACAGACCTTCTTGTGCCAGCAGTGCGTCTTCGTTTTGTAAACGTAAAACTCCGGTGTCGCTTAATGCACCCCAACGAATGAAGATTGTCACTTTATGAGGCTACAAACCGCGCGGTAGATGTGCCGAATTCCAGTTCGTCTCCATCTGTGAGCGATTTTTCCTTTGAGATTTTTGTGCCGTTTACTTTTATACCGTTCGTACTTCCTAGATCGACTACCAACCAGCCGGTCGAGTCGTGTTGAAGTTGGGCGTGCACTCGACTGACATTGCTGTCGGCAAAGACGATTGTGCAACTTTGATGTCTGCCAATTTTGACTATGTCTTCAATTAAGTCAATTCGTTGACCGCTCGCCAAAACCAGTGCAGCGCGAGCAGTAATTTCTATGTGCGTATTTATTGTCTGCACCAGTTTTGTAGGCAGTGTTGGAGCCAGTGTCGGAGCCAGTGTCCGTGTCTGTGTTGGTTCTGGTTGCACTTTTGATTCTTGTATCTTCGACGATTTAGGGTCATTAGGTGGAGTTTTGACAGCAAGTTGCCTGTTGGTTTTGATTTGAAATGTGCCACTTTTAATCGCGTCGTCGGCTTGCAAAACTACCGAAATCTCAGCGTCAAGTTGATAACCGTATTGCTCACAATGTTGCGTCGCAGCATCAATTAATTCGCGAACCAGATGTTGCTCAACATCTGCAAATGCAGCCAGGTCGTCACTATGTAAGCAGATCTCGTATGTGCTTGGAAGTAGGCCCTTTGCGCTGGCTAGATCGAGCAAGCCAATCAGTTGTCTTCCGAGAGAAATCGGCCTGATTGAAGTGGCGTAGGCACGCGCAAACATGCATTAATTCTACGCCCCGTGACGCGACATAACTGTTAGCGTCAGAAGTCCATTCGGGCGAGTGGCGAAATGGCAGACGCGCTGGCTTCAGGTGCCAGTGTTCGTAAGGACGTGGGGGTTCAAGTCCCCCCTCGCTCACAAAGTTGGATTAGTGAATTTTGCAATACTCGTCGTTATTGATTTTGCGGCCCCAGCGACTCATTATTAATTTAACTTCAGATGGTTTGACATGCTCGGGTCGCGTGGCTGATTCAAAGTGAAACAGACGAGCATTCGGTGTCCAAATTATGCGATAGCCATGCTCTAAGAATTTAAATGCAATATCACAGTCGTTGAACGCCAACGGAAATACTTCGCTCATGCCGCCAACTTCAAAATACACATCACGCTTGATTAGCGCACATGCTCCAGTTAGTCCGCTAACTTCACGCGCCAATTTAAGCATTCTGAAGTGTCCAAAATCTTTGTTCGAAGACCCGGCGCAGAAATTATGTAGCGAGTGCGTATTTGAGTGTCCTGCACTTTGAATTCTGCCATCTTCAAAAAGCAGCAGTGGTCCAACCATCGCCACGTCATCGTCAGCGATGTGACCCACCATAGTTTCTAGCCAATCATGGCTGATCACTTCGGTGTCGTCGTTAAGCATCAAGACCAGTGGGGCATCGCTGTTGACCACCCCGATATTGCACTTGTCCGAAAAATTAAACGGCTTGTCATAATCAATTATTTTCAGGCGGTCAGGGCAAACGGTTTCTAGGTCAGTGATTACTTGTTGTGGTGTGCCTTTGTCTACGACGACGATTATCTCAAAGTTCGTGTACGAAGATTTGCGTTCGATACTTTCAACTGCGTTCACAACCAGGCACGTATCAACGCCAAAAATCGACTTTCGTGTGCCACATGTCGGAATTATGATGCTCACCTTGGGCTGCGCAATCACTCGGCGCTTTACTCTGACCAAAGAGAGTGCTTCGTCAAAACTAACTTCTGCATTAATTCTTCGCCGTTTTAGATGTTCATCGACTGCTTTGGCCGCTGCAGAGTAGGCATATAATTTGGCGTTATTCGCCGAAGCTGTTGAACCAGGAACGGCCCTCCAGTGATATAAAACTTTTGGTATATGCACGATGTTTTTAGTTTGCTCGGTGATTCGCAAAAATAAGTCGTAATCTTGCGCTCCGTCAAAACCATTTCGAAATCGACCCACTTGATTAACCAGAGTTGTTCGAATCACCGAGAGGTGCGAACAATAGTTTTGCGATAGAAATCTTTCGGGTGACCAATTTGGTTTTACGAATTCATCAAAGTGTTTGCCATCCTCGGTGATTTTGTCTTCATCTGAGTAGATGTAGTCAGCACTCGGATTTGCATCGATGCATGTTGCAACTTCTTTTAATGCATCCAAATGAAGTTCATCGTCGTTGTCAAGCAAGACAACGAATTCTCCAGATGCAAGAGAAATCGCGTCGTTTGAAGCCGCAACTATGCCACCGTTTTCAGATCTGAAATAAACTTTGATTCGTTGATCTAAAGCCTGTAATTCGTTCAACCGTGTTTTGATCCATGGCGCAGTAGAACAATCGTCAACCAGACACCACTCCCAATCTTTGAATTCTTGGGCCAAGACTGTTTCGACACATTTTTCAAATGCATATTGCGGAGGGTTGTATACCGGCGTGATTACGCTGAACAACGAACTCATTTTCAGTTGATAATTTTGCGCAGAACTCGAACTGGAATCATCACAAATCTGCCGATCTTCCATGAAGCAGAGTTATAAACACGATCTAATTCTGCTAATCTCGCGCGATGAAGCGCACTCACGCGATTTAGTTCGACCATCGCTTCTTCAAGTCGCTTGATGTGCGTTAAGTGGTTTTTGATGTGAACGTTGGCATCTTTAAGTTGATCTTTCGTTTGAAAATGCCTTACTCTCATTTCGCCAATTTCGGCCGCCGTACCAATAGAAAAATCACGAGATTGCAAAAGCGACAGTTCAAGTTGCATAATTTTCTGTTCGGCGATCTGCAATTTGGTTCTTAGCAACTCAAGTTCGGGTTTTAAATCTGACGATGAAAGATCATCAGAGACTGCTTGGTCGTCATCCACATTTTTACTCTACCGCAATGAAGTAATGGTAAGTTGTAAAGCAATGCAACAACTCAGAGACATCGCTAACTCGCGCAATTTGTTGTGGAACTTAACTTTGCGTGAACTGCGAAGCAAATATCGGCGATCAGTCTTGGGTTGGTCGTGGTCGATGCTTAATCCACTCGCGCAGATGGCGATTTATACATTCGTTTTTGGTGTGCTTTTTGGTGCGCAAGC
>CAMAQQ010000102.1 GCA_945860575.1 Ferrithrix thermotolerans DSM 19514 | reverse complement strand
ATTGAGCACTTGCTCGACAAAAATCAAAATCCGACAGAAATCGAAATCAAAGAAGCAATTTCGGGCAACATCTGTCGATGCACCGGCTATGGTCGTATTTTCGAAGCGGTGCACACTGCTGTCGCTACTCGCAGAGCGACCAGATAATGAGCAGTGCAACAAAGATATCGAATCGTCGAGATATTCTTGGCGCTTCAGCACTTCGCCCTGACGGCGCGGCAAAGGTGTCAGGCGCGTTTGAGTTCTCTTCAGATCTCCACGCCGAGCACATGCTGTGGGGCGCAACTCTGCGCAGTCCGCATCCGTTTGCACGAATAGTCAGTATTGATCTTTCAGCGGCGTACAAAATTTCGGGTGTAGAGGCAATCATCACCGCCGAAGATGTGCCTGGCAAAAAGACTTATGGACTAATCGCTAGCGATCAACCAGTGTTTGCCAGTGAGATCGTGCGCTATGTCGGCGAGCCAATTGCTGCTGTGGCTGCGGATCACCCTGAAACTTGCCGTCGAGCCTTGGCTGCAATAAAAGTTGATTACGAAATTCTGACACCAATCACAGACGCAGAAGTCGCATTACTGCCAGCAACAACAAAAATACACCCCGACGGCAATATTTTTAGACACCAACGAATCGTCACTGGTGATCAAGATCTTCAGGGTGAAGTGATAGTTGAAGCAACTTACGAGATGGGGATGCAAGATCAAGCGTTTCTTGGATTAGAAGCAGCACTAGCGATACCCGAAACTGGCGGCAGTGGTGTTGAGATGTATGTGGCAACTCAATGGCTGCATGAAGATCAAAAACAAATTGCAGCGTGCCTAGATTTACCCCTTGAAAAGATTCGTCTGACACTTGGTGGCGTCGGTGGAGCATTTGGTGCTCGCGAAGATATCAGTCTGCAAGTTCACTGCGCCCTACTCGCCTTGCGAACTTCTCGTCCGATAAAAATGCAATACAGTCGAGAAGAATCTTTTTATGGTCATGTGCATCGCCATCCAGCAAAGATTTGGATACGACATCATGCAACTCGCGGAGGTGTAATTCAGAGAATTGAGTCGCGAATGCTCTTTGACGGCGGTGCGTATGCGTCGACATCTTCAGCGGTGTTGATCAATGGAATCACACATATACAGGGCCCGTACCGATGCACTAATGCGACCATTGATGGTTTTGCTGTTCGCACAAATAATCCACCATGCGGAGCGATGCGTGGTTTCGGTGTCGTGCAAGCCTGCTATGCGCATGAAAGCCAAATGGATAAGTTGGCCGACGCGTGTGGTCTCTCACCAGTTGAAATTCGGCTACGAAATGCAATGGTCACCGGCGACAAACTCATTACTGGTCAAGTTGTTGAAAGTGTCGCCCCGGTCGCGCGATGCATCACTGAAACCGATTCAATACCGATGCCTGCAGCACTGGCTAAAGATGCTGATCCGCTCGAAATTGTCGGTGGCTCAGGATTGACCTCACTGCCACACAACATTGTTCGCGGTGTCGGTTGGGGTGTGTCGATTAAGAATTTAATGTATAGCGAAACATTTGATGATTTCGCGACTGCGCGATGTCAGTTGCGAAATGGTGTGGTCAATCTTAAATACGCAACTGTCGAGGTCGGACAGGGGTTCGTCGTTCTTGCCCCCCAAATTGCTCGGTCGGTGCTTGGTGTTGATGAAGTAATCATTGATCCTGTTGACACTCGCATTGGATCAGCAGGCAGTACATCAGCCTCGCGCCAAACATGGATGAGTGGTGGTGCGGTTGATGGCGCTTGTCGATTGGTGCGCCAGCGTCTTTTCGAACATGTTGGCAAAATTCATAATATTGATCCGCTACGACTGGTGATTGAAGACACCGATGTCGTGGACATGCTCGGAGACTTTAGAATCAGTGTGATTGAAGCCTCTAGAGATATCTTGATCGAAGAGACATTTGAACATCATCACCGACCGACTGAAGAACTAGATGAAAATGGGCAAGGTAACTGCCATGTCGCGTTCGCTTTTGTCGCCCATCGCGCAGTCGTCGACGTCGATGTCGAGCTCGGTCTAGTAAAAGTAATCCAAATAGCCACGGCGCAAGATGTAGGTCGAGTACTCAACCCGATCGCCGCGCTCGGTCAAATTGAGGGTGGCATTGCTCAAGGTCTTGGACTCGCCGTTATGGAAGAAATTGTTCTAGACAAAGGCAAGATGCGCAACCCAAGTTTCACCGATTATTTGCTGCCGACAGCCCTTGATGCGCCTGATGTTGTGGCAATCATGATTGAAGAGCCAGAACCACAAGCACCACTTGGCGCCAAGGGCATCGGTGAACCTCCATGCATCTCAGTCACGCCTGCTATCGCTGCAGCAATTCGCAACGCCACAGGAAAAGATTTGCCTCGCGTTCCGATTCGTCCGCAAGATATTTGTTTATAGATTATTAGTCGTTATTCGACAGACGCCCCAACAGTTAGCAACACTCCGCCGAGTGCTCCGGGTCGTGCGACGATCTCATCAAGCGATGGCTCAAAATCTGGTGCTACAAAATCTGCTTCGACACCAGCATCACGTGCAAGCTTGTTTACCGTTCGCTTCTGAGAAGATTCGACCATTGAAATAACTACGCCCTTTGAGCCAGCACGACCTGTGCGGCCAGAACGGTGAATGTAGTCTTTGTGGTCTGCAGGCGGATCAAAGTGCACGACGCATGGCACATCGTCAATGTGAATACCGCGAGCGGCAACATCTGTCGCTACCAACACGTTTGAACGACCGCGCCGAAACTCTTCTAACGATCTCTCACGCTGTGCTTGGCTCTTGTTGCCGTGAATAATCGAAGATCTAACGCCGGAGTTGTCGAGTTGCTTGGCCAGTCGATCGCAACCGTGTTTAGTGCGACAAAACAGGATAATTCGTTCATAGTGATTAACCAGTTGTGAAATGGTTTCGACTCTGTCATTGCGACTTACCATCCAGAACTTATGGTCAATGTCCGGTTCATCGGCGTCTGTCTGAGATTCGTGACGTTTCGGGTCGCGCTGAAACTCTTTCACGACTTGTGAAATATCGCCATCTAAAGTTGCCGAGAACAGCAACACTTGGCGCTGTTTTGGCAGAGCGCGGAGCAATCGTCGCACAGCAGGCAAGAATCCCATGTCAGACATTCGGTCTGCCTCGTCAAGAACTGCAATCGTCACTGCGTTCAGAGACATATCGCGTCTTTCAAGTAGATCTTCAAGACGACCCGGTGTTGCGACAATGATGCTCGCGCCACGAACGGCTTTAACTTGCGGACCATAACCTGCTCCGCCATAAACCGAAGCCACACGAAGATCAGTTCCGTCGCAAAGCAAACCGATTTCTTTGGCAACTTGAATTGCCAATTCACGAGTCGGAACCAAGACCAAACCCCCGGGCTGTCCCGGTTTTGATTTTTGCAAGCGAACGGCCAAAACAAGACCAAACGCAATCGTCTTACCCGAGCCTGTCGGCGCTTTACCGCAAACATCATGACCAGCCAGACCGTCGGGCAATGCCGCAGCTTGAATCTCAAATGGAGTTGAAATGCCGCGAGCAGATAATTTCTCGGCAAATTTTGCTGGAACGCCTAACTCTAGAAAAGTTTTCATATCTACTTACCCAACACTGTCTCTAGATACGAATTGGTGAACACGCGCTTAGGGTCAAATCGATCGCGCACGACCTGGAATTGTTGCCACTTTGGATATCTTGGTGCGAGACTCTCTGCATTTTGAAAATGCAACTTGCCCCAATGAGGGCGACCTTGATATGAGTTCATGACTGCTTCAACTGCTCTAAAATACGGCACAAAGTCCATTCCTTTATATATATGAACTGCGATATACGCAGATTCCCGATTACTCGCTGTACTTAGCGGAATCTCATCTGGGGCTGTAAAGCGAACCTCAACAGGAAAATTCAGGAAGAACCCACTATCGAGTACCAGTCTACGGACGCGATTCAACGCTTCGACACATGCTTCGCGAGGTATGGCATATTCCATTTCATAAAACTTGACGACTCGTTTACTTGTAAAAACTTTGAAACTTGCATCCGAGTATTCAGTTCGTCCTGATGCTGGCAATGCCTTTGCCAGTTTGGGTATCAGCGACGGACGAGCTCGACCGAGCATGCAAACTGCCCCAAATGCGTAGTTCTCCATGAAAGTTTTGGAGTACCAATGTGACAACTTCCCCATCGGATTGGCAGGCTCGTGCGTCCGATTATTGCGCTTGGTCAAAGCCCAACCCGTATGCGGTACCCAGAAGAACTCAAAATGGTCGTTCATAGCAATGTGATTGTCTAGATCTTCAAGCAACTCATCAACTCGCATTGGTTGTTCGATTACCGCGAGATTGAAAGCGGGTACAACCTGAAGCGTGACCGTGCTGATTATGCCGAGTGCGCCAAGCCCAACTCGTGCGCACTCAAATAATTCAGAGTTCGATATCGCCGAGCATTCGACGACCGACGAATCAGCAAGAACAAGTCGTAGTGCGACTACTTGATTGGCGATACCGGTGAAATTGACACCCGTTCCGTGCGTTGAAGTCGAGATTGCGCCCGCAATTGTTTGATACGCGATGTCGCCAAGATTCTGCATCGCCTTACCGTTGCTATGCAAAAACAAATTCAGCTTTGATAGTTGAATTCCTGACTGCACCGTTACTGTATTTGCGATTTTCTCTAGCGCAATGACTGAGTCGTAATTCGTCAAATCAATCAGCACACTTTCGGCGAGCGCAATCGCCGTAAAACTATGTCCCGAACCCACGACTTTGACTCGAGTATTATTTGTTTCCGCGAATTGCATTACCTGCTGAAGTTCTTCTTCAGACCTCGGCATGAATAGTGAAACACCATCAACTTGTTGATTGCCAGCCCAATTCGCCCAGTTCGCCATGCGTGGCTTTGGATCAACTCCCGATTTCATAGAGGTTGTTTAACGAAACGAAAGCTAGTTAATCTTCGAATGCCAATTACAACCAAGACGAGTGCCAACATTGTGCCCAAATTACTGAGCATGTGAAAACCAAATGCTTTACGAATGAAACCACTCGAGAATCCAGCCATCCCACCACAAAAACTCATCAGCAAATCAGCCGCACCTTGCACGGTTACGCGCGAACCTTCGGGCACTG
>CAMAQQ010000101.1 GCA_945860575.1 Ferrithrix thermotolerans DSM 19514 | reverse complement strand
TTTGAAAGCAAAGTTGATTTCGAATATCACAATGACCCAGAAAAAACTAAAAGTTCGCGCGACCCACTGGGTCGTGGTTGGACGACTCTGGGAGATGTCGGTTATCTCGACGCCGATAACTTTTTGTATTTGACGGATCGAAAAGCTTTCATGATCATTTCTGGTGGCGTGAATATCTATCCACAAGAGGCTGAAAATATTTTGATCAATCATCCGAGTGTTGTAGATGTCGCCGTATTCGGTGTTCCCAACGACGAGTTCGGAGAAGAAGTAAAAGCCGTTGTGCAACCGGTACAGATGCCGACATCACAAGAGCAGGCGGCCGAACTTGAACGCGAGTTAAAGGCTTTTTGCAGGGCGTCGCTGGCCGACCTCAAGTGTCCACGCTCGATTGACTTTCGAACAGAATTACCACGCCACCCAACTGGAAAGCTTTACAAGCGGATCCTCAAGGATGAGTATTGGAAGAATTCAGGGCGAGCAATTTAATTGCGCTTTCGCGTGAACCAAATGACAACTCATCCGTATCTCAAACATGCGACACCAATCGCTTTTGCGCATCGCGGTGGCGCCAGTGACGCACCCGAAAATACAATGCCGGCGTTTCAGCGAGCAATTGATCTGGGATACATATATATGGAGACAGATGTGCACGCCACGAAAGATGGCGTCTTGCTTGCTTTTCATGATGATGATCTATCGCGCACTTGCGGTCAACCAGGCTTGATCAGCGAACTCAATTTTGCTGAAATCAAAGATGCTCGGGTCAATGGCGTTGAACCGATCCCGCTTCTTGATGATCTACTTTCAACTTGGCCGACGGCGCACATAAATATCGATTGCAAGTCTGATCAGGCACTCAAGCCTTTGGCTGATCGAATTACTCGTGGCGACATCTTCGACCGAATCTGCATCGGATCATTTAGCGACAGACGGCTTGCTGCATTGCGCGAACAATTCGGATCAGTCCTTTGCACTTCAATGGGTCCGCGTGAAGTGACAAAACTTCGTCTTGGTAGTTGGATACGACATGCAAGCAAATTTCAAGATGTCTTTGCCGCACAAGTGCCAGTTAGTCAAGGGCCACTAACAATTGTTGACAAGTCATTTATTGCAGCCGCGCACAAGGCTGATATCCAGGTACATGTTTGGACGATTGACGACCCCAAAGAGATGAACCGCCTACTTGATCTTGGCGTTGATGGAATCATGACTGATAAGCCTGAAACTTTAAAAAAAGTATTAATCTCGCGTAACGCGTGGCACGCAAGTTGAAGTATTGTTATCCCAATGAGAGTAGACGCAAACTTTTTCTGCACAGTACCAATGAGTGACGCGGGCCAAGTAGCGCCGAAAAACCGACGTTACGGCAACGACAGCGTGATTGAGTGTTACAAAAATCTTGTCGCTTGGGCCAAGACCGCTGAAGAGGTCGGCATTGACACAATGTGGCTTACCGAGCACCACTTTCAATATGAGGGCTACGAAGTACTGCCGAACTTGATTTTGTTTGGTCAACACCTCACCAGCGTTACTAAAAATTTGCGGCTCGGTCAAATGTTTAATGTCTTGCCACAGTGGCACCCGCTTCGACTGGCCGAAGACTTTGCAATCGCCGACATCGTCACTGGTGGTCGCATGGAGTTCGGTGTCGGCCGTGGAACGGTACCGCGCGAAGCATGGAGCCTCGGAACTGTAGTTGCATCAGGTGACAACGCAATGAGTGCGGAGCATGACCGTATAAACCGCGAAGTGTTCGAAGAAAGTATTGAGATAATCAAACTTGCTTGGTACAACGAGCGCTTTTCGTATCGTGGCAAACACTTCGTCTTCCCTCCAGATGACATTCCTGATCGCGGAAGTTATGTCGACGATTTAACATTGATTCCAAAGCCGCTTCGCAATATCGATATCTATCAGCCGGTTACATCGCCAGAGACGATCGAGTACGTACCGAGAGTTGGTCACAAAGCGATTTACTGGTTGCAAAACGCTGATAGCCAGAAGCAGAAGTGGGATCGTTATGCCGAAATTCGTGAAGAGATAGGCAATCCAGTAGCCCCTGGCGAAGACCGCACACTGGTGATGAATATTCATGTTGCCAAGACCCGCGAAAAAGCAATGGTCAAAGGCAAGCCGGGTCACGACGAGTTTGCAAACTTTTTGTCACCGTACGGTCGCTTTTCGTCATATCGCAATCCTGACGGCAGCAAAGTTGCGTTCAACCACTGCCCAACTGTTCAAGAATCAATTGATCAGAAAATTCAGATTGTCGGCTCAATTGATGATGCGGTTGACACTTTGGGTTTTTGGCGTGACTTGCTTGATCTCAAGAACATTTGTTTCTTCTTTGACTTCCCAGGCGTGACTCGCGAAGAAATGTCAGAGCAGATGCATCTAGTTATCGAAGAAGTATTTCCAAAACTTGGCGAAAAAGTCGAACGACGACCGTTGCCGAACCTTGAACCATTGATTTAATCTTTCTTCGTGCTGATTAGAAATTGTCGGCTTGTCGACAAACCTGGTCACTTTGATGTAGCCGTTAGTGGCGAGAAAATCTCAGCAATCAACTTGTCGACTGATTCTGACCTTGAAGATGCACAACACCTGCAAATCATTGACGCCAAGGGTGGATTGTTGACATCATCACTCGCTGAACCTCACGCTCATCTTGACAAAGCATTTTTATCAGAGCGCATTGCGAACCCGACTGGTGATCTGATGGGAGCGATTAATGCAATGGAAGCTAATCGTCACTCGATAACTGTTGATGACACCATCACTCGAGCAGAACGCGCAGTGCGGCTGATGGTCAGCAACGGAGTGACCGCGATACGAACCCACGCTGATGTGACTGAATGGAATTCGCTTGATTCGATTGAAGCTCTAACCGAGGTACGTAATCGCACCCGCAACATTGTTGAAATGCAAATTGTTGCTTTGCTCGGTTGGCCATTGTCGGGAGAACTTGGTCAAGCGAATCTTGCACTCGGCAAAAAAGCGATACAACTCGGCGCAGATATTCTTGGTGGTTGCCCACATCTTGATGTTGATCCTGTTGGAGCAAATATTGCCCTTTTACAACTGGCAACAGAACTTGATTGTCCACTCGATCTTCATACTGATGAACACACCGACGAGAAACGAATATCTCTTGAAGACTTGGCTGACCGTGTGATTGCGACCCGTTTCAAGAACTCGGTCACAGCAAGTCATTGTGTAAGCCTTGGCATGCAAAATCAAAACGACCAAAAACGAATCAGCGAAAAAGTCGCACTAGCGAATATTGGCGTTATAACTTTGCCCCATACAAATCTTTTCTTGCAGGGTCGCGACAACTCGGTTGCACCGCCACGAGGATTGACGGCGGTGAGGGCGTTACGAACCGCGGGAGTCCGAGTTGCTGCTGGCGCAGATAATTTGCAGGACCCATTTAATCCAATTGGTAATGGTGACCCTCTTGAGACTGCTTCTTTATTGGTACTAGCGGCGCATCAGTTGCCTGAAGATGCTTTTGCCGCAATTTCAAATACAGCGAAATCGGTGATGGGATTGCCAGAAACACGACTCAATATCGGAGATTTAGCCGACCTCATGCTGACCCCGGTGGACTCTCTACGCGAGGCGATCGCCAACAGAACATCTCGGCAAATGGTGATGGCTCGTGGGCAAATAAGCCACTTAACAAGTAATTAACAAATATGCACTGCAAATGAGTCTTATCGTTTGAACAATTGCGTAATCATCAACTAATCTTGCGAAATGTCAGTTGCCCTCGGCTTTGAAAATGTAGGCATGACTTTCCCTGATGGCACGCAGGCGCTTGGTGGGGTTTCATTTAATGTCTCGCCTGGAGAATTCGTCACCGTTGTCGGACCTTCTGGTTGTGGCAAATCTACTTTGCTGCGAATCGCTTCAAATCTTGAAACTGAAACCGAAGGTAAATGCGAAATCGATCGCAACAGTATCGGTTATGTGTTTCAAGACGCAACGCTCTTGCCGTGGCGAAATGTGCGAAAGAACATCGAGATCATTGCCGAATTGCATGGCATTGAAAAATCTCAACGCACCAAACTGGCACAAGATGCAATTGATCTGGTCGGCCTAACTGGTTTTGAAGAAAAGTATCCCCGACAGTTATCGGGCGGCATGCGAATGCGTGCATCTCTCGCTCGTTCATTGGTGATGAAACCGCGCGTATTTCTGTTTGACGAACCATTCGGCGCACTTGACGAAATCACCCGTGAGCGACTCAACGACGAACTTCTGCGCTTGTTTCAAATCGAAGGCTTCGCTGGTCTATTCATCACTCATTCAATTGCCGAGGCGGTTTATATGTCGACCAAAGTATTGGTGATGTCGGCGCGCCCTGGCCAGATTGTCGGCAGTTTCGACATTCCGTTCAGTTATCCACGAGCGCACTCGTTGCGATATGCGCCCAAGTTTGCTGAGATTTGTGGCGAAGTTTCGCTCGCTCTTCGTGGAGCACTCGTGTGAACGCCAACAACACTCTCGAAGTAACCAACACTATTGATCAGTCTGCTCCGCCGAGTTTGCGGGTCGACGATGCACCACGCGAGACCAGCGAACGCAACCTTGTTAGTGATTTTGCAGGTCCGATTGTCGTGTTCGCTATATTCATCGGCGTCTGGTACTTATTGTCGACTCGTCTTTTGCCGCCACAGAAACGCTTTTTATTGCCAACTCCTCACCGTGTCGTGCAAGAAGGATTTTTAACTTGGTCGGCTGGTGAACAGCGAGGTCTAAAACCAATTTTGCGCTCGCTATGGGACTCAATCAAAATTGCCGTGATCGGATTGTTTATCACGATCCTGATCGGCACCACACTCGCCACAATGATGGCAACTCGCCGTTGGATGGAGCGCGCAACTTGGCCATATTTAGTTGCGTTGCAATCGGCTCCGATTCTGGCGATGACCCCCCTGATTCGCGCCTTAATAGACGGCATCATGTTGCAGCGCATTCTTGTTGTCGTTTTGATCGCCTTCTTTCCAATCGTGAACAACACTTTGTTTGGCCTGCTATCTGTCGACAAGAGTCAACACGAGTTATTCACACTTCATGGTGCCAGCAAATTGACACGGCTTCGCAAATTACAGTTTCCAGCGGCGATGCCAAATATTTTCGTTGGTCT
>CAMAQQ010000100.1 GCA_945860575.1 Ferrithrix thermotolerans DSM 19514 | reverse complement strand
CACCTGTGTCGGCATAAGGCGGGCGGGCGATGTGAGCTGGCACGTTACGACGCGGGCTTACTTCACCTGGTTGCACGCGACCTTCGAGTGGTTTATGACAGCGTTTATATTTTCGCCCACTGCCACACCAGCAAGCATCATTTGCGGTTGGCAAAACACTGGGTTGAGTCAAAATAGTCATTTGCTGGTTGCTCCTGTTGAAAATTCTACCTTGATCACGTTCACTCAATCGCCGCGAATGCTTGCGATCTACCTAGTTTTGTAATCTTGTCGTGTGCATGGACCATGGTCGCCGCTGAGAATTCGCGTCTTTCGGGCGTTGTGGATCGCGGGTCTCGTTTCAAATATCGGCACCTTCATGCATATCTCGGCTGCTGCATGGACAATGACAACGATCACAGACTCTCCAACACTCGTTGGTCTCGTGCAAACTGCCTGGGCAGTGCCTGGTTTTCTACTCGCACTTCATGCAGGAGCATTTGCCGACATGGTCGATCTTCGGCGATTGATTTCAATTACTTCTTTGCTCGCATTAGTCGTCGCTGCATTGATGGCCGTGTTGCAATGGTCTGGCGGCTTGACAGCCGAGCTTTTAATCCTCGGCACATTTCTCGAATCAATCGCGCTCACACTTTCTGCGCCAGCGTTCATGGCGCTCACACCCGAACTTGTCGACGAACCTCGGCTCGCTCAAGCAATCGGTCTTGACGCCGTCTCGCGCAACATCGCTCAATCAATTGGCCCTGCAATTGGTGGCGCGATCATCGCGATCATCAACCCTGGTGCCGTGTTCGCGCTCAACGCAGTTTCGTTCGTAGGCATCGTGCTCGTGATGCAGACCAGCAAATCAACAATTCGGCGAGATCTATCAAACTCGGCGAAAACTAGTGAGATCAATCAAGTGATCAAAGTTGGTGTCCAACAAGTCGTCGGCACAAAATTGTTACGCAATCTTGTGCTGCGTTTGGCGATCATGCTCGCCGTCACTTCGGTGTTAACGGCGGTACTTCCGATTGTGGCAAAAGAAAGCCTTGACGTCGCGTCAAACGGTTACGGCTTGCTATCTGGCGCTCTTGGCGTCGGTTCAGTCGCCGCAGTCTGGGTGTTGCCACGCATACGAGCCAAACTAAACATCGAAACAATCACGCTTTCGAGTGCTGGCATCTGGTCGGCAAGCACTGTGCTTTTGTCAGCCACTGCAAACATGGTCGTCGCTCTAATCGCACTATTTATTTGTGGTGCGTGCATCATGGCGATGCTCAACACGCTTTTTTCTACTTTCATGGTGCGACTACCCAATGTGGTGCGCGGTCGCGGTTCATCACTGGCGATGCTGATGGTTTGGCTCGGCATCGCGCTTGGCACTTTCATCTGGGGTGCCGTCACATCATCTGTCGGCGTCGGCCAAGCACTCGTCATCGCGGCTGCGACAAACTTCGGTCTCGCGTTATTTAATCGTGTTGCATTGCGGATTACTATTTCGTACTAGTCACGAGCCAAAAACACCGCGCAGAAATTTGATTGCGGCGCCCATTGCTTGGTCATATGGCTCTGTCTCGCGATACGCCAGCCCAAAGTGTCCGCCAGTGATTTCAGTTAGTTGTTTGGGTGCGTCAATTAAATCAAAACATCGACGGTTCGTGGTCAACTCGCATAATGGCACTTCGTCGTCTGTGGCGATCACAAATAGTGTCGGCACTTTCAGAAATTTTGCGGGCAAGCGTTGTTCATTGAATTGTGCCTCAAGTTTGCGCTGCAATATAAATACTTGATTCGACCAGTTGCTCGCATATTTTTTTCGCATCCAAGTCGTATAACTAACTGCAGCATTTCCCTCCACAATTACTGGCCCTTCGCCTTCGTGCAGTCTGCACATTCGCACTGCTAATTCACGGGCGGGCACGGTTGACAAATCCAGATCCGACCAGTTCTCTCTAAGCCAGTCGAATTTTTCGTTTGATGAATCAAGTATGGTATTGCTGTTACCGCAGACGGGCGTGTACGCAATAACCGCTCGCACACGATCATCGAACACGCCAATAAATTGCACGACGAGCGACGAGGCGCTTTCACCCCATGCGGTAATTTTATTTTTGTCAATGCCAGTCTGTGTTTCAAGAAAAGTTATTGCGTCGCGGTAGCCGCGAATTTGCAGCAAAGTGTCAAACCCATATCGTGGCTCACCGTCACTATCACCGAAATTGCGATGATCAAACACCAACACGGCAAACCCAGCTTGCGCAAAGTCAGTCGCGAAGTCATCTAACCACGCCGCCAATACCGAAAACCCATGCGCCATCACGATCGCAGGCGCATCGCCAGCAACACCTACGGGTCGATATAGCCGGCCTCGCAAGACAGCGCCTTCAGATAGAAACTCGATTTGCTCGTAAGTTTTAATAGACATCGTGTTCATCCTCAATTGTGTTTTCTAAACATAGCAGTGAGTCAAATATGCTTGAGTTGTACCCTAAGTGCCCAGTACCTCATTGCTGTAATTACAACTTCTCACTTGTAACTTGAAGAATAATTATTTTAATTGTTTTTGAGTACAGATATTGTTTTTGACTCCATTTCACTTAATAGAGTTACACATAATCTCTAGAGTTTCAGATTTCACTGAAAACTTCGAAAGGCGTGTTCATGGCAGAAAGTGCAATTGTCGAGAACCTTACAAGAACGCGTGCTCGCGCAATACAAGATCGGGCAGAAACAGTCGATCAGAAAATTTCTACACGCCGCCGCTGGCGTATTCCTGAACTCGCGATAGGCGTTGTGTTGATGTGTGGTGGCGCTTTAGGCGCGATTTTGTTATCTCGTTCAGGTGATTCAATGGTTGTAGTCGTCGGCAGTGCTCACAATCTTGAACGCGGAGTGCAGATTACTGCGCAAGATCTAGTTGCATTAGAAGTTCCTTCTTCATTCGCGACTTCATTTGTGATGGGTGAGAATGCGAAGTCACTTATTGGTCAAACGATGTTGATCAACTTAAATGCGTCATCACCCATAACAACTGCAATGCTTAGCCCAACCGTTGGATTGTTTCCTGGTGAAGCCTTGACAAGCTCTGCAATCGATATCGGCAAGTTTCCAGTAGACCTTGCCGTTGGTGACAGTGTTCGTGTCGTCACCGTTCCTGACTTAGCAATTAGCGAGTCAACTGAGCCATCAATGTTTGCAGATGAAGTAATTATTTATTCGATAACACAGACAAGTGACAATAATGATGTTGCTCTGGTTACATTTCGTAGTTCGTTAGAACTTTCAATGGCAATCGCTCGTGCTGGCGAAATCTATCTAGTACGAGTTGCTGGTGTTGCCACTCAACTCGGCAGCGGTCAACCATGACGATTCTTGATCATCCTCAAAAATCAACGATAGATAGACAATTAGTGAATGCTTTAGCGTCAAGACTTGGCGACGTCCTTGCCGATGAGCGTCTTGACCGACGGGCTCGCAATATGGCTGATCCAACGAATGACGAAGAACATAACTTTGCGCGCACAGCAGTGCACGCTGAGTTACTGCGTTTATCTGCAGCACGACGTTCAGAAGGTAGATCAGTATTGACCGTGTTTGACGAAGTTGAAATTACTTCTGCCGCGATTGCACAAGTTCTTGGTCTCGGTCGATTGCAACCATTACTTGAAGACGATGAAATAAGTGATATTCATGTTCGTGGAAATTCAGTAGTTTGGGTCAAACTTCGCAATGGTGAGCGAGAGATGCGCGAGCCAATTGTTGAAACTGACGATGAACTAATTGAACTTGTGCGCCGCGCAGCAACTCGGCTGTCTCGTCAAGAACGACGTTTTGATGCCGGTACTCCAGAACTCAATATGCAATTACCTGACGGTTCACGTTTGTTTGCAACAATGGATGTTTCGCTGCGACCAAGCCTCGTTATTCGCCGCCATCGTTTTGAAATTTCAAGTCTTAAAGAACTACAACTTCGAGGTTTGATGAGCCTTGAACTACAAGATTTTCTTGGTGCTGCTGTGCGCGCACGTAGAAATATAGTCATCGCTGGCGGCACTGGCTCAGGCAAAACAACTTTATTGCGTGCGCTAATTAATGAGATTCCAGTCTTTGAACGGCTTGTGACAATTGAAGATGCCTACGAACTAGGGCTTGATCACTTCGAACACCTGCATCCAGACCACGATTCATTGCAATCGCGACCAGCAAATGTTGAAGGGCAGGGAGAAATAACACTTGCCGATTTGACGCGTATGGCACTGCGAATGGATCCTGATCGCGTAATTGTCGGTGAAGTTAGAGGAGCCGAAGCATTTCCGATGTTGATGGCGATGAGTCAGGGAAATAACGGTTCAATGTGCACGATGCACGCAGACTCAACTCGTTCAGTGTTTCCAAAACTTGCTGCATATGTGTCAATGGCTTCAACTGGCTTACCAATTGACACAGTTAATTTGTTGTTATCAAGTGCTCTTCATTTTGTTATCTATATCAGTAGCACGGGCAGCGATCGTCGGGTGGCTTCAGTTCGTGAAGTAGTTGATTGCGACGGTGCAAATATAATTTCAAATGAGATATTCGCATTGAATTCACAGGGTGACCTTTTACGAACCTTCCCATTGCGCGAAGCAACTCGTGAGCTACTTTCAACGTTCGGATACGACGATGAGCGTTGTTTGCCATGATCACATTCTTTGTGTGCATTCTTTGCGGTGCCGCCACTGGCCTGGGCGTGTTCGTTATATTTCTCGCTATACGTGATGGAAAGGTAAAGACAAAAACAAAAGTTGCACATCGGCAAGCAAACTTGAGTCGCTCAATAAACATTATTACTGCCCCAGCATTCGGCGTTGTGATTTTTCTAGTTACTCGCTGGCTTTTGGTTGCAGTAGTTCTGAGCTTGGTGATCATCGCAGTGCCGGCACTCAAATCTAAACAGCGTCTACGTCGCGACGAGCGCGGGTTGGCTGACGCAATCGCGACTTGGACAGAGCAACTCAGAGATACTTTGGCGGGTGCACACGGATTAGAACAGGCGATTGTCGCAACTTCTGATCACGCCCCGCTTGCTATTTCGGTCGCAGTTCGTCGACTAAGCGCACAAATTCAATACGGCAAACTCAGCGACGGTTTGCGACGATTTGCCGATGAAGTTGACCACCCGGTCGCCGATTTTGTCTCCGCTGCTCTGATCACGGCGACGAAATATCAAGCCCGCGACATTGCACAGCTTTTAGGTCACCTTGCGCAATGCGCTCGTGAAGAAG
>CAMAQQ010000099.1 GCA_945860575.1 Ferrithrix thermotolerans DSM 19514 | reverse complement strand
GAGTCGAGCCCAGTGTGATTCGTGCCGCGGTGATGGCAGGGGTGGCAACACTCTCGATCTCGCTTGGTCGTCCGACGCGGACATTGCGAATTCTCGCTTTGACCGTGATCATTACAATTTTTCTTGATCCATTGCTCGCATGGTCCGTGGGTTATTTCATGTCGGTAGGTGCGACAACAGGATTATGTCTATTGTCGGGTCCACTCTCGCGCGTAGTTCCTGGTCCGCGCTGGTTGGCTTCACTGATTGCAGCGACGATTTCTGCGCAGGTCGGTGTGGCGCCAGCAGTTGTATTTGTTTTCGGGGTTCCTGCAGCAATTGGGATTCTCGCCAACATTTTGGCTGTGCCCGTGGCATCTCTAGTGATGCTGACTGGATTGCCATTGTCGTTGTTTGCGGGAGCCGTAAGCGAAACTGCGTTCTCTGCTTTGGGCACGATTGTTATGTGGCCGGTACTAATTGGTGTGCGATGGGTGTGGTGGGTGGCGGCGCTCGGTGAGCGCTTGAGCGCAACTGGTTTCGCAAATTTGGCAATGTGGATTGTGGTTTTGGCATTGATCTTGTTGTTGCTACACAGAGATGCGAGAGTAGAGGGGTGACGATTCATTTGATAACGGGCAATGACCCCAGGCTTGTCTCAGACAAAGTTACCGAGATCACGCGTGAATTAATTAAATCGATGAACTCACAAGAGAACCGAAGCACAATCTTAGAAACTCATGATGCGGGTGCGCCATCGGCAGATCTTCGTGAGAACGCAATTCGCCAAGCAGTCGCTTCGGCAGAAACAATGTCGCTATTTGGTGAAGAGCGTGTCGTTGTGATTCGAGAAATTTCCGAGGCAACCGTTGGCGAACTCTCGGCACTCGTCAATTATCTTGAACAACCATCCGACAGTACGCACTTAGTCGTTAGCGCTTCTGGTAAGTTGCCGAAATCTATTAGCGATGCGATCAAACGATCTGGCGCAACTGTGATCGCCACTGAACCACCGTCGCGTCGCCAAGAACTTGTCACATGGTTTTTGGAGAAATTCGCAGAATCCCAGTTGTCAGTCGATGCAATCGCGTTGAACGAAATCATTGACTGGCTTGGCGAAGATCAGGCTCGCTTGCCTGGATTGATCGACACATTGGTGTCGGCATATGGCACAACCAAGAAATTAACGAAACAAGATGTGTCTGTGTTTCTTGGCGACGCAGGCAGTGTCAAACCTTGGGATCTAACTGACGCGATTGATGCCGGTGATTCGCCGTTGGCATTAGAGATGTTGACGCGAATGGTGCGCAGTGGAGATTTTCATCCACTGCAAGTGATGGCGATTTTGCACACGCATTATTTGAAGTTGATGCGTCTAGATGGGCCCGAGATTCACAGCCCGGCAGATGTTTTAACCTTGATCGGTGGAAAAAGTGATTTTCAGGGCCAAAAGTATCTCACGCAATATCGGCGCATTGGTGGTGCTGGAATATCTCAAGCCGTACAACTATTAGCGCGTGCCGATGTTGACTTACGCGGCGGAAAAGATCTCGGGGAAGAGTTAACCATGGAGATTCTCGTTGCTCGTTTGAGCCGCTTGGTTTCTTCGACTAAGGCAAGTCGCAAAAACCGAACTTTTTCGCCGAAGCGAAGTTAAAAACTATTTCGCGGCTGCTGCCGTGGCGTTTAGTTTGCGCATCAAGCGGCTCTTACGACGAGCTGCTTGCTTAGGGTGAATGATGCGCTTTCGGGCAGCAGTATCAAGACGCTTAACAGCAAGGCGAAGTGCCTCTGCATTTTCAGGTGTGCCTGCGGTCTCATTCGCGGCCTTGACTCGTGATCGCAATTCGCTACGGACAGCCTTGTTACGGTCGTTCGCTTTGGCGTTGGTAATGATTCGCTTTTTCTGAGATTTGATATTTGCCACGACGCAAGGCTAACAGCGAGTGAGGGCTTGCCAAACATGAGCCGTGTAGAATTTAAATGCTTCACGTTCGTCTTATTTGAGACCCGCGTCGTGAAGATCAAAGTCTTAAAAGAAATGGCCTAATGGATTTAGCTTTAATACGAAACTTCTCGATCATCGCCCATATTGATCACGGCAAATCAACACTTTCCGACCGAATTTTAGAGATGACCAACGCAGTTGAGGCGAGAGCGATGCGGGCTCAGTATCTCGACACGATGGATCTCGAGCGCGAGCGTGGCATCACGATCAAAGCCCAAAATGTGCGAGTTGATTGGAAGGGCAATACTTTGCACCTGATTGACACTCCAGGTCATGTTGACTTCGGATACGAGGTGAGTCGTTCGTTGGCCGCATGCGAGGGAGTTGTTTTGGTGGTTGATGCCGCTCAAGGAATCGAAGCCCAGACATTGGCGAACTGTTATTTGGCGCTCGAAAATAATCTTGAAATTGTTGCAGCCCTGAACAAGATCGATCTTCCGGCTGCCGACCCTGATCGATACGCAATGGAGATTGAAAAAGTTCTCGGCATTCGCGCAGAGGATATTTTGCGAATTTCCGCCAAGACGGGCAACGGAGTCCCGGAGTTGTTGGATGCAATCGTCGAAAGAATTCCGCCACCAAAAGGTGACCCTGAGGCTGCACTGCAGGCTCTAATTTTTGACAGTCAATACGACCAATATCGTGGCGTGGTTTCATCAATTCGTGTGATGAATGGCCGTATACGCAGCAACGACAAGTTGCGGTTTATGCAAACTAATGCCGTGCACGAAGCACTTGAGGTTGGTGTACGACGGCCTGTGCCAACGCCAGTTGATGAACTCGGGCCTGGTGAGGTCGGATATTTAATTGCGGGAATTAAAGATGTTGGTGAAGCACGAAGTGGTGAAACAGTGACCCACGAAGCGCGACAAGCAACCGAACCTCTTGCCGGTTACAGCGACCCAAAGCCGATGGTCTTTTGCGGATTGTTTCCGATTGATGCCGATGATTTTGAAACATTGCGTGAAAGTTTGCAGAAATTGAAACTTAATGACGCGTCGATCAGTTACTTGCCTGAGTCATCGGGTGCGCTTGGTTTTGGTTTTAGATGCGGCTTTCTTGGTCTGTTACATATGGAAATCGTCAAAGAACGCCTGGAGCGTGAATTTAACTTGGCGTTAATCGCAACTGCACCATCGGTGCAGTATCAGGTCACAAAAACAGACGGCTCGTTAGAAATTGTCGATAACCCTGCCGAGTTGCCGCCGACTGTTTACATCAAGTCGATTCAAGAGCCGTATTTCAAAGTCAACATTATTACTCCAAAGGATTACACCGGAACGCTGATGGATCTTTGCCAAACCCGTCGCGGCGAACTTGGCAAACTTGAGTATCTCTCGCCAGAGAGAGTTGAATTGCACTACCTGATTCCACTCGCCGAAGTAGTCGTTGATTTTTTTGATCAGATGAAGAGCCGTTCGCAAGGCTACGCAAGTCTTGATTATGAACTTCACGGCTACCGCGAATCAGATCTCGTAAAAGTTGATCTATTTCTCAATGCGATTGCTGCCGATGCCTTCAGCACAATCGTGCATCGTGACAAGGCCTATGACTACGGCAAACGAATGTGCGAGAAACTCAGAGAGTTGATTCCGCGACAGATGTTTGATGTGCCAATTCAGGCGGCAATTGGCGGTAAATTTATTGCTCGTGAAACGGTGAAGGCCAAGCGAAAAGATGTTTTGGCAAAGTGTTACGGCGGAGATATCTCGCGTAAGCGCAAACTTCTTGAAAAGCAAAAAGAAGGCAAGAAGAAAATGAAATCAATCGGTCGCGTCGAAATACCTGGCGATGTATTCATTTCGGCGTTAAAACTCGACGACTGAATGTGCGTTAATTGTGTCTGATAATCGCGGCGGTATTTTCCGCTCGCTCAAATATTTCAACGCCAAGATTTTCTTTATAAGTCTTCTGGTTTCAAATGTAGGTAGTTGGTTGCAACTCACGGCTTCATCTTTGTTGCTATATCGCCTGACCGGAAACGCCGCAGATCTCGGCTACAACGTTGCATTTCAGTTTTTACCGATGTTGTTCTTTGGCACTTGGTGTGGGGCTTTGGCTGATCGTCACAATCGTCGACGCATTGCGATGATCACCCAGTGCGCGCTTGCAGGCCAAGCATTTTTGTTGGGCGTGCTTGATTTAACTGGATTAATCAATGTGCCGATTGTTTATGCGCTGTCTTTGCTCTTGGGAATAATTGGTGCGTTTGATAACCCTGCTCGCCGTGGGCTGGTGACCGAACTTGTGCCACCCGTTGACTTGCCGAATGCGATGTCGTTGAACACGGCGGTGATGACCGGATCGCGAGTTTTTGGTGCGGCAATCGCAACTTTGTTGATCGGTCCACTCGGGACTGGTTGGCTGTTTATTCTTAACGGCTTTTCGTATGCGGCGATGATCTACGGCATATCTGGTCTACGAAAATCCGAAATGTATCCACCGATGCAAAGACCAGCGGGCGGCTCACCTGTGCGCGAAGTTTTTAAATATGTAGCAGGCAATCGTCGATTATTGACGATGTTTTTGGTCTACGTCGCAGTGAGTACATTTTCATTTAATTTTGGTGTTGCATTGCCAAAACTTGCCGATATTCGGTGGGGTGATGCGCGAGCATTTGGTTGGATAATGGCTTCAACTGGCATCGGAAACTTGATTGGTGCGTTGCTCACAGCGCGATTAAGGACAGTCTCAATGCGGTGGTTCGTCGGAAACATTGCGGTGCTCGGTCTTGCCAGTATCGGAATGGCATTTGCACCGAATGTGTGGTTGGCATTTTTCTGGAGTATTCCGTTAGGCATGGGAGGTGCGGCGATGATTGCATCAGGCAATGCAATCAGCCAGCAAGAATCACCGCCAGACATGCGCGGCAGATTGCTGGCACTTACCGCAGTTGCATTTTTGGGTAGCACTCCAATTGGCGGACCAATCACAGGATTGATCGCTGACGCTATTTCGCCTGAGTGGTCACTGGCGTACGGCGGGTTGATTGCTCTAGTTTGTGCTGCGGTGGCAGTGGTGGCATGGAGATGATTGGGCTGATTTACAATGTCAAATAGCACTTCAAATTCGGTGATGTGGTTTCGTCGTGATTTACGACTTGAAGATAATCCAGCACTAGTTGCAGCCGTCAAAGCGAGCCAATCGGGCAAAGTGACGCCGCTGTTTGTGCTTGATCCGATGTTTTTAACACGGTCTGGTGCGCCTCGTCTGGCATTTTTATTTCGATCGCTTCGTGATTTGAACGAGCAAATGTCTGGATCGTTAGTTGTTCGCATCGGAGACCCTGTTGATGTCGTCGGACAAGTTGCCAAAGAAGTTGGTGCAACAGAAGTGTTTGCCGCCAAAGATTTTGCGCCGTATGGGCAAAAGCG
>CAMAQQ010000098.1 GCA_945860575.1 Ferrithrix thermotolerans DSM 19514 | reverse complement strand
ATGCAAGTTGTTGGTTCGCGACCAGCTGAGTTAGTAATAGATGGTCGGCATGTTGCAACACTCGAGCACGACGACTGTGTGTCATACGAGGGTGATAGTTGCACGGCACAATTCGTGAGATTTAAACAGCCACAGTTTCACCAAATAGTGCGCGCCAAGTTTGGATTAGGAGACGACTAGTGCTGAGTGAGTTGCACATCGAAAATCTCGGCGTGATCGAGAAGCTTGAAGTTGTTCTAAATAATGGGCTGACTGCATTAACTGGCGAGACCGGTGCAGGCAAGACGATGCTTGTCGAAGCGATCAGTCTGCTTGTTGGCGGTCGAGCCGATGCGACGATTGTGCGACCCGGTACACAAGAAGCGCGTATTGAAGGTCGCTTTATTGAGGGTGACACTGAGATCGTCTTGACGAGGGTTATTCCGCTTGATGGTCGTTCTCGCGCCTATGTCAACGGTCGGCTGGCGACTGTGACCAACTTGGCTGAGCAAGGTGCAGCGCTCGTCGACTTGCATGGGCAACATGCGCATCAGAGTTTGCTTGGCATGGCGGCGCAAAGATCTGCATTAGATCAATTCGCATCTGTAGACCTCACTGATTTGCGCAATGCTCGCGCAAGACTTACCGAGATCGACGCAAATTTGGCGGCGATGGGTGGCGATGAGCGTGCTCGAGCACGTGAGATTGATTTGTTGGCGTTTCAAGTCGAAGAAATTTCTAACGCCGGTTTGAACGATCCGAATGAAGATCAAATTCTTGAGCGCGATGAAGATTTGCTCGGCGATGCTGTCGCGCACCGTGAAGCACTTTGGCAGGCGGTTGCTGCACTAACCGAAGATGATGGTGCGCAAGACGGCATCGGCCACGCGGTGGCGAGTCTTGGTCATCGAGATGCGCTCGTTGATCTTGCTAATCGATTACGCACGCTGCAACAAGAACTTGATGATGTCGTTGCCGACCTGCGTGTAAAAGCCGAGTCAACCGAAGAGAACCCGCAGCGTCTTGAAGAGATTCGTAAACGTCGACAGCTTTTAGTTGATCTTCGACGCAAATACGGTGAGTCTCTTGCTGATGTGATCACCTACGGTTCAGAAGTAAATGAACGTCTTGCCGAGTTGCAAGGCTTTGAGGCTAGAGCGGCTGAGTTAGATCTTCAGCGCAAGCAAGCCCTTGAAGAATTGGCTATAGCCGAAAAGATAGTTGGTGCACAACGGCGCAAAGCAGCCCCAAAACTTGCGTCAGCCGTTGAGACTCATCTCAAATCTTTGGCGATGGTCAATGCAACGCTGGCAATTAATGTTGGCGAAGATCCGGGAGATGAAGTATCAGTGTTACTTTCGGCCAACCCTGGCTCGCCGTTGCTGCCGCTGACAAAAGTGGCGTCAGGTGGCGAACTCGCCCGAACGATGCTTGCGTTGCGACTCGTTTTAACCCAGGCGCCAGGAACCCTCGTATTTGACGAGGTTGATGCAGGTATTGGTGGCACGGCTGCTGTTGCCGTGGCTGCCGCATTGGCAGATTTGGGGCATCGGCATCAAGTTTTAGTGGTCACACACTTAGCTCAAGTAGCCGCCGCTGCAACCACACAAGTAAATGTCACCAAATCTGTTCGAGACAATCAAACCTTTGCGGAAGCATCGATTTTGAGTGGCGAGAATCGCGTCGCTGAGATCGCACGAATGTTGTCGGGTGGAGTCGCCGTAGGTTCTGCCAATGAGCATGCGCGTGATCTTTTGAGCGCCAACTATGGGAAGAACCCTCGGAGTTGAGCCTTCCGATATACTTATCTTCCGTCATAGTAACTGTGAGTTTTTCTCACACTAATTAACACAGACGGGAGCCCGAAGTGCCAAAGCACATTTTTGTTACGGGCGGTGTTGCTAGTGGACTCGGCAAAGGACTGACAGCTTCGTCATTAGGTCGCCTCTTAAAAATGCGTGGACTGCGCGTGACGATGCAAAAACTTGATCCATATATCAATGTCGACCCAGGAACGATGAATCCATTTGAACACGGCGAAGTTTTTGTTACCGATGACGGCGGAGAAACCGACTTGGATCTCGGACACTACGAGCGCTTCATCGACGAACCGTTAACTCGCGCATCAAATGCGACGACTGGGTCAATTTACCAATCTGTTCTTGCCGCCGAGCGACGCGGAGACTATCTCGGGCGAACAGTGCAAGTGATTCCGCATGTGACTGACGAAATCAAACGACGCATTCGAAGATTGGTCAACGATGAAGTTGATGTTGTAATCACCGAAGTCGGTGGCACAGTGGGCGACATTGAAATCCTTCCTTTCCTTGATGCGATTCGTCAGTTCAGAAATGAAGTCGGTCGTGACAATGTTTGCTATGTGCATGTGACTTTGGTGCCATTTATTGGGCCAAGTGGCGAGCAGAAAACAAAACCAACTCAACACAGCGTCACCGAACTTCGCAGTCGCGGAATTCAACCAGATGTGATCGTGTGTCGAAGTGACGAGCCTCTAAGTGATTCTCTAAAGCGTAAAATATCAAGCCAATGCGACGTAGACAATCGCGCAGTTATCAATGCTGTTGATGTCAAAAACATTTATGAGTTACCGCTTATTTTTCACGATGAAGGTTTAGACACCGTGATTTGTGATGTGTTGCGAATTGATTCGCCGATTGATTTGACCCCGTGGCGCGAACTTGTAAATCGTATGGAAGCTTCAGTTGCACCTGTTCGAATTGGCTTGATCGGTAAATATGTCGACTTACATGATGCTTATCTTTCAGTGATCGAAAGTCTCAAGCACGCTGGTTTTCATCATGGCGCAAAGATCGAAGTCATCTGGATTCAAGCCGAAGATGTGGAAGGATTATTGGCCGATGAGCGGATGAGTTCGCTAGACGGCATCGTGATTCCTGGTGGTTTTGGCCCGCGCGGAATCGAAGGCAAGATTCGCGCCGCTGAGTTCGCGCGCGAAAACAATGTGCCGTGTCTAGGTCTATGTCTTGGTATGCAAGTGATGACGGTTGAGTTCGCTCGCAATGTGCTCGGACTCGCAGATGCCAATTCGACCGAGTTCAATGCGGCGACGCCGCATCCGGTCATTGACTTAATGATTGATCAGCGTGAAGTCACCAATAAAGGTGGCACGATGCGACTTGGTGCTTATTACGCAGTTCTGACGCCTGGCAGTAAAGTCGCCACCGCTTATGGTGAGCCAGTCGTCAGTGAGCGCCATCGTCACCGTTATGAATTTAATTCGAACTATCGCGCACGCATTGAAGCCGCAGGTCTGTTGTGCAGTGGCACATCGCCAGACAAGCGACTCGTCGAATTCGTTGAACTAGAAAACCATCCGTTTTGGGTTGGTACTCAAGCGCATCCAGAGTTCAAGAGCCGTCCAGACCGACCGCACCCATTGTTTCGCGAGCTAATTGGCGCAGCGCTCAAATACCGCACTCAGCGTCTCGCAAATGTGGCAAAACATCCAGTCGACACGGCAGTTGCTCAAGATTCTCAAAAATCTGTAGCGCGCTGAATCACTGCTCAAATTCTTTAATGAAAAAAGACTTTAGTTGCGCTAGTGAAAAGTTGGTTCATGAGTGGGCTGTATGGTCGCTTGTGCAAGGCAAGTTCATTGACCCGAACGGTGAAGAGTTTGTAAGAACCTTTGTGCGCTCGCCTGGTGCCGTCGGAGTAGTTGCTCTCGTCGGCGAAAAGGGCTCGCGAAAAGTCGTACTGGTTCGGCAATACCGACCACCACTAGGCATAACTACTCTCGAAATACCTGCCGGTATGCGTGACCTAGAGGGCGAAGCACCAGAACTCACCGCTCGTCGAGAATTAGAAGAAGAAGCAGGTTTGATCGCCGGCTCAATGATTAATCTCGGTCGACACATTGCCGCACCAGGTATAAGTAATTCTTCGGTTGATTTGTTTTTGGCGACAGATTTGAAAGAGACGAAGACAGATCGACATGGCCCAGAAGAAGAATTCATGACTATAGAGCTAGTTGAATTCAAAAAATGCATGGCGATGATTAAAAGTGGTGAAATCGTAGACGGTAAGACTGTAATTGGTCTATTGCAAGTTGCACTTCTCGCTGACACTTATATTTGAAACATGGCGTCTGATCCGCTCGACACGTTTATGACGTGGATGCGAGTTGAGCAGGGTAGATCTCGCAACACTCTGTCTGCGTATCAACTTGACTTGACTGTCTATGTGGACTGGCTTGCAACTCAGAGCACAACTTTTTTAACAGCGACAGTCCAACATCTTGAGCAGTTCGTGGGGCACCTTCGTTCATCGGGTCGCGCACCAAAATCAATCGCACGTCAACTAGCAGCCGTTCGAATGTTCCACCGTTATTTAGCCCAAGAAGAAATAAGAACTGACAACCCCGCGGCGTTGGTAGACGGCGTGAAGGTTCCAAGTAGTTTGCCAAAGGGACTCGCCGAAGAAGATGTTGCAAGACTCCTGAGTAGTGTTACTGGTGTTGACTCATTTGCGAGACGTGATCGCGCGTTGCTCGAATTTTTTTATGCAACTGGCGCGCGAGTTGCCGAGGTTTGCGGATTATCAATGAGTGATATTGATATGCAAGATTCACTCGTGCGATTATTTGGTAAAGGCGCAAAAGAGCGGATCGTACCTTTCGGAAGCATTTGCCATGAGGCGTTAACCGATTATTTTGACTTAGGCGGCCGACCGACACTTGCGCCCGAACAATGGGCGACACGCAAAGATCAGGATGCAGTTTTTCTCGGTGTTCACGGCACACGGCTATCGCGTCAGGGTGCCTACAACATTGTTCGCAAATATGGCGAAATTGCCAAAATCAAAGATTTATCACCACATGCGTTACGACATTCATGCGCGACACACATGTTGGTTCATGGTGCAGATTTGCGGGTGGTGCAAGAACTTCTCGGTCATGCGTCGGTGAGTACAACTCAGATCTATACAAAAGTCGAAAACGAAGTTCTGTTCGAGATGTACCGAGAGTCGCATCCACGCGCGCGTATAAGCCGTTGAGCAATTTGCGTCATCTAATCGCGCGGTTCTACGGAGCAATCTCACGAGCACAACCGTCGTTAGAAGAATCAACAGAGGTTGAATCATTGCTACTTCGCGACGAGTTTGATTTATGGCGCACGATGCCGGTGATGGATCAACGCCACAGCATTGTGGTGATGCATCGCTTTAGAAAATTGCGGCCCAGTGCCACAAAGCCTGAAATTCGCGCAGCGTTATTGCATGACATCGGAAAGATTCAATCAAATCTCGGTGTTCTCGGCCGTGTACTCGCAACTTTGGTCGGGCGCAGAGGCGTGCGATTTACGGCTTATCACGATCATGAAAGAATTGGTAGTCAGATGTT
>CAMAQQ010000097.1 GCA_945860575.1 Ferrithrix thermotolerans DSM 19514 | reverse complement strand
GATTCGGCATGTGTTTATTGCGGTAACTGCATTCAAGTTTGCCCAACCGGTGCGCTGATGTTTACAAGTGAATACGACATGCGCCAAGACGGCACATGGAACGAACCTGAACAAACTCAGACGGATACGATTTGCCCGTATTGCGGGGTCGGATGTGCGCTCACCTTGCATGTGCAAGACAACACGATTGTCAAAGTCACATCACCAAGCGATCACTCTGTAACAAACGGCAACCTTTGCATTAAGGGTCGCTTCGGGTTTCAACATGTTCAGAACCACGCTTCTGATTAACTAGAGCAATGGATAAGCGACTGCCGATCGTTGACATCTCGGCACTGGTTATCAATAATCAAGAAACTTTCGAATTCACGAAGTCTGCAGAGTTGCTTTACAAAGCGTTGAGCGAAGTTGGCTTTGCGATCATTATCGGCCATCAAGTTGCGGCCAAGACAGTCTCAGAGATGCGCAATGCTGTCGCCACCGTTTTTGATACACCGCGCGATGTTCTGCTCAAAGACACCGTGGTAAAAGGCAACTATCGAGGCTTCGTACCACTGGGTTTTTTTACGCCGAACTCGGGCAAAGGAAACGCCGATCAATACGAGGCCTGGAAACTGCATAACGAGACAGACCCAAGTGATCAGATTTGTAAAGATTGCAATCTTTATGGTCCAAACAAGTGGCCTGATATCGCAGACGATGTAAAGACACCGGTTATGAACTACTGGCGTGAACTGACTCGTGTGAGTGAATATTTAATCATTGCGCTGTGCAAAATCATGGGGATCGACGAGAAATATATTTTTGATTGCATGAAGAATCCACTGACGAATATGACTTTGCTCAATTATCCGCCAACTCCACCTACAAGTGATACTTGGGGACAACACCCACATAAAGATTTCAATTTGCTGACATTGCTGGCACACGATCCGATTGGCGGTTTAGAAGTTCGCAGGCTCGACGATCAATGGATTACCGCAGAGTGCCCACCAGACGGAATGGTTCTGAATGTTGGTGACATGCTTGAACTTTGGAGTGGTGGACGCTTGATTTCTACACCGCATCGAGTTATCAACCGAACAGGCAAACATCGTCAATCGTTTCCATTTTTTTCAAAACCACGATGGGATGTAATTGTGAAACCATTACTTGAGCCATTGGCTAACTTTGATCGGGCGCCACTGCATGTCGGTACAAGTGCCACCAATATCTGGCACTCAAATTGGCCAGATGAAGTTTCTCCAGACACGACTCAACACACGAATTACACTTAAGTATGACCAAATCAAAGCGTGCAAGAAGTTTCGAACCAGATAATCGAAACACAATCACCTTGCCAAGTGGTCAAATGACTCACCGCGATCACGCCGAACATTCGCAGCGCCTTGTAAGAAATTTTTACGAAGTTCGTCAAGGTGTTTGGTGTTTAGTCGGCAACGGCTTATCGAATCAAACATTTATTGATGCTCCTGACGGAATCATCGCAATTGACACGGGCGAGTCAATTGAAGAAATGCGTGCCGCAATCGTAGAGTTGCGCACCAAAACATCCCGTCCAATAGTTGCAGTTCTTTACACGCATTTTCATTATGTTTCGGGTACACAAGCAGTGCTTGACGAAGACCTAACACGAGAAGTTCAAATTTGGGGACACGAGAAGATCGCCCATAACCGGGTGCGAGCAACCGCCGAAATTGCACCGGCATACGGTCGTGGATTAGTTGAGCAATTTGCCATCACTCTGCCTCAAGATGGCCCAGACGGCATTGTCAATGTCGGCTTGGGTCGTTTCTACCGCAACCCAGAGCACACAACTCAGACGAACGGTTTTATTGAACCTAAAAACACTTTCAACTCACATTGCACTATTGAAGTTGCCGGTTTAAGTATTGACGTAACACCAGCACCTTCTGACGCAGATGATTCTGTAACTTATTGGTTCAGCGCACTCGGCTGTGCGGTCAACAACTTAGTTTGGCCAGTTCTATTCAATATTTTTGCAATTCGCGGTGAAGAATATCGCGACCCGCGGATAATGCTCACTGGCATTGACCACTTGCTCACGCTCAACGCTGCTCATTTGATCGGAGCACATGGCATGCCGATTAGTGGCGCCGACGAAATTCTCGACCGCGTCACCAAATATCGTGACTCAATCCAGTTTTTGTGGGATCAAACAGTTCGGTTAACAAACCGTGGCTACACGAGCACAGAACTTGCGCACACGATTCATCTGCCAGATTTCTTTGACGACGACAATTTAACTTCAGAGTTTTACGGCGTCGCAGAACATCACGTTCGTCAAATTCGCACAGGATTATTTGGCTGGTTTGATGGTGACCCCGCGAACCTGTTTCCGTTGCCCAGAATCGAACACTCAGATCGCATGATCTCTGGTTTCGGCGGCCGCGAGACTGTGCGCAAAATCACTCGAGAAGCTATACAAAATGATGATTTGCGTTGGGCATGCGAACTTGGGTCGTGGCTTAGTTACAGCAGTGATAGTGAAACTTCGGATCGCGAGTTACTCGCAAGCACGCTTCGACTGATTGCTCAACGAACAACTGCAGCGAACATTCGAAATTGGTGTTTAACCCGAGCCCGCGATCTTGACGGCACACTTGATTTGACGCGATTCAATACTCACCGACTTACTCGCAGACAGATTGTTTCTGCACCTGCTGAGAGATCAGTGCACATTTTGCGAGTGATGCTTGACCCTGAGCGTGCTGTTGGCATTGACGCAAATATCGGTTTCAACTTCACGAGTCATGACAAAACTGGTCTGCACATTCGAAACTGTATTGCCAAGCAGACCGACGGACGAGATGCGAAAATTCAAGTCACTTGCACGATTGAAAAGTGGGCAGATATTTTGACGGGCGTGGTGACTTTGTCCGAGGCTATTGACTCGGGCGAAGTACAAATTGAAGGCGATCTTGCGACTGCCAAAAGCGCACTTGGCGTGTTCGATATCGACGGTCTGCGGTCGTGAGCCAAGAAAATCTCCCTCGCGCAACACCAAAGTTTTCGGGCGAGATCAAGAAAGTTATAACAGATTCAAAACCCGAAAAACTTGTGGCGTCGGAAGCACCTACCGACGCGCCGAATATTTTATTGATCATGCTCGACGATGTTGGGTTTGGATCATTCGGTAATTTCGGTGGGCCGGTTACGACGCCGGGTCTCGACAAAATTGCTAAACAGGGTTTGCGTTACAACCAGTTTCACACAACTGCACTTTGCTCTCCGACGCGCGCCGCTCTATTGACTGGCCGCAATCACCACACAGTCCACATGGGCGGCATCACTGAAATAGCCAATTCGTTTCCTGGTTACGACAGCGCAATACCCCCTGAGTCGGCAACTGTTGCCCAAGTTCTTCGAATGTCTGGCTACAGCACCGCGTGCTTTGGCAAATGGCACTTGACACCATCGTGGGAGCAAAGCCCCGCTGGGCCGTTTGATCGATGGCCAACTGGTTTAGGTTTTGATCGCTTCTACGGAATCATGGGCGCAGAATCTTCGCAATATGAGCCGCCTGTTTACGACCAGACGACACCGATCTCGCCACATCTCGGCAAACCCAATTATCACCTCACGCAAGATCTCGCCGATCAAACAATCACTTGGATGCAACGACAAAAAGCATCCTCGCCGAATAAGCCTTTTTTCTGCTATTTCTCGACACCGGCGGTTCATGCACCTCATCATGTGCCGCAAGAATGGATCGAGAAATATAAAGGCAAATTTGATGGCGGCTGGGACGAACTTCGCCAAGAGATCTACGAACGTCAGTTGAAACTTGGTGTCATTCCACAAGGTACGGCACTCACAAAACGGCCAGAACAGATTCCGTCATGGGATGACTACCCGGAGCGATTTAGACCGGTCGCACAAAGACTAATGGAAGTTTTTGCTGGGTTTCTTGCCCACACAGATGCACAAATCAAACGAGTGATTGATGCACTCGACGATCTTGATATCGCCGATAACACTTTGATTATTTACATCACTGGCGACAACGGCGCTTCTGCCGAAGGCACTATTCACGGTGCATGGAGTGCGCCGTCGTTTCAAAACGGTGTACCTGAAGATCCCGAGTGGCTACTTGAGCACATCGCCGATTTCGGCACGGCAAAATGCGAAAATCATTTCAATGTCGGTTGGGCATGGGCACTCGACTCACCGTTTCAGTGGATGAAACAAGTTGCTTCACACTTCGGCGGCACTCGCAACGCGATTGCAATTTCATGGCCCAAGAAAATTCGCGATGTCGGCACTTTACGAACTCAGTTTCACCATGTTGTCGATATCGCGCCAACAATTTATGAAGTTGCAGGCATCACTCCGCCAGATTCTGTAAACGGCATCGAGCAGTTGCCAATACATGGCACATCAATGAAATATTCTTTCGACAGCGCCAATGCACCAAGTACTCACACTTCGCAATATTTCGAAATCTTGGGCAATCGGGCAATCTACGAGAACGGCTGGATTGCTTCGTGCTTTCACGGGCGCTTGCCTTGGATTCGCTTTCAAGGTTTCGAATTCGATGGCCCGCAAGAACGCTGGGAGTTGTACAACGTTGCGGAAGATTTTTCGCAAGCTGTAGACCTCTCAGAATCACACCATGAGAAACTCGCCGAACTTCAAGAACTATTTGATCAGCACGCAAAGCAATACGGTGTCTACCCATTGCGTGACCCAGGCTCACCGCGCAACGGGGATTTTGCTGTGCCACATTCGCTCGATGGCTTCAAAAAAATTAGGTACACATCGGCGCACACTCGAATGCCTGAGAGTTCAGTTATAAATCTAAAGAACTGTTCATATCGCATCAGCGCTGAAATTGAAGTCACTAATGAGTTGAATCACGGTGTCATCGTCTGTCAAGGCGGAAACATGGCGGGTTGGTCGCTCTATCTTGACGACAAAGCACGACCCGTTTTTCATTACAACTGGTTCGGTCACGAACACACTGTTTTCGCAAGCGCAAAATCTCTCAATGTTGGTAAACATCTAATTGAAGTTTTGTTTGCCTATGACGGTGGCTTTGGAGCGGGTGGCACCGTTTCGATGTTGGTCAATAAATCTGAAGTCGCAACAGGTCGCATCGAAAAAACTGTGCCACTCGTTTTTTCTATGAGTGGCGAGACATTTGATGTTGGCGTTGACACGGGTTCGCCTGTCGGTCCGTATCCGCACAACTACGAGTGCACCGCTCAAATAATCGGCGTCACACTCGAAAGACTAGATGAACCACCAAAAGAGATTCAAGACATAATTCGCGAAGGCGAGTTTCGTGCCAGCCTCAGCACACAATAGAAATTAAGATGCAGTAAGTTCGAGGCGTTTGCGTACTGCATC
>CAMAQQ010000096.1 GCA_945860575.1 Ferrithrix thermotolerans DSM 19514 | reverse complement strand
TTGCCGTTTGCAGTGGCATTTGACCGTGGCGATATTTCGACGATGCGTGCGCCAAGCCCAACTGGCGTGCAGGGCATTGACCTACCAAGTGGCAGCGTCGTGTTTCCGGTGGGGCATCACGCCACAATGCGCGCAGCAATTCGAATTGGTGTGGCTAACAAAATTTCGGGACAGCTTACGGCCAGCGAACTCGAGGCATTGCCGAGTTATGAGCAAGTTGAACGCGGATGGCTCGCGGCATTGCACACATCTAGCCGAGTTGATCTGCCTGAACTTTCGTGGTCGACATTATTGACGCAAAAGCGGTGCGAGATTTTGCTTAGCGAGCCACAGATATTTGAGCGTCAAACTGATGAAGTCGAATTCATTTTGGATATTGCCGAGCGAGTGCGATTGGGCGACAAGGCTGCACAATGGGCGAGTGATGTCGCTGTCGCTGCCGAAAAAATTATCAAGCGTTGTGCTCAAAATAAAATTGTGCAATGGGATGAAGATCGTGCGATCTTGGCGGCCGGAATGGTCCTTGATCGCGCTGGCGAGAGCCGCGGGCGCGACGATGTGGCACGAGTTTGGTCAAGACTGGTTGACACGGGTGTTTCGCGCGAAATGAGTGCTTTAACAAAATCAAGTTCACGTGGCCCCGCATGGATCGAGTCTCAACTAGTCGCACACCGCCGAGACGGAACGATCGATATTTGTCCGCGCGGAATCGATGAGTCTTGGCTTGGAGTCAACTTTGAATGTCACAAACTTTTGGCGACACCGCTGCACACGATTTCATATGCCGTGCGCTGGCATGGTGAGCGACCTGCGCTGTTATGGGATATAGACGGACCAACTGGTGTGCGCGTCGTGGCGAGCGCAATCGACCCATCTTTTTCGAGCACCGACATTCGTGGCGAGACATTGCTCAGTGGGTTTGCAAATGTCGGGGCGAAATAGGCTGATGCTATGAACGCGGCAAGTGCACAGTTTTCTGTGCCGCTCAAATTAACCGAGTGGACTTCATGTGGCGGGTGCGCGGCTAAATGGGGTGCATCATTATTGACAGATCTCATAACTGAACTTGCTAACGACGTAAATTCAACTATTGATCCAGCATTATTGGTTGGCTTAGCGCCGTTTGACGATGCCGCGGTTTATCAAGTTTCAGATGATGTTGCGCTTGTGAGCACGACAGATTTTTTTCCACCGCTAGTTGATGACCCTGATGATTTTGGTGCGATATCTGCGGCCAACGCGTGTAGCGATGTGTTTGCAATGGGTGGTCGAGTCGTGATGGCCGTAAACATTGCGGCGTTCCCCGAACACTTTCCGCGCGAGGCGATTTCAACTATTTTTGCCGCCGCCGCGCGAGTGGTGGCACTTGCTGGTGGCTCAGTGGCTGGCGGTCACACGATTCGCAATCCAGAGCCGATCTTCGGGCTCGCAGTGCAGGGAGTTGTTGATCCTAAAAAAATATTTCGAAAAGCCGGCGCCAAGGCTGGTGATGTCGCGTTGCTTTCTAAACCACTCGGCACAGGATTGACGCTTGCCGCTGGCGCCGACGCCGAAAAACTTGTGGCGATTGCCGGCATGCGCCAATTGAATCGTCAAGCCTCTGAGCAGTTACAAAATCTTGGTGGCGCCGTGCACGGTGTTACAGATGTAACTGGGTACGGGCTTGCAGGTCACGGCTGGGAGATGGCGCAACGCTCGGGCGTGCAGTTGGTGATTGACTCATCGGCGTTTCGCGCATATCCAGGTGCACTTGAAGCCGCGCAACGCGGTGTGCGCACGGGTGGCGACCCTCGCAATCGAACCTATGTAGACGGTCACTTTTTCGTAGATGATAAAAACTTTGATGATGATGCAGGTGTCGCATTATGTATGGATCCGCAAACCAGTGGTGGGTTGCTCGCCGCCGTAACGCCTGAGGCCGCAGAGAAACTTTTGCAAGACAAAATGTGGTGGCGAGTTGGCGAGTTCACGGCGGCGAGTGCGAGCGTACGGCTGCGTTAATGTGAAAATAGCTAGTGAAAAAAATTAAGCCGTGGCCCGATGCGTCGCGTGAACGTGCATTACACCAAAATGGTGCGAGAACAATTGTCGGCATTGACGAAGTCGGTAAAGGTAGTTGGGCTGGGCCGCTCGTGATTGGCATCGCAATGCTGAGCGACGAAGTTATTTTTTGTGATCAGCCGGCGGTTGCGCTTGGTGGTGTGCGCGACTCGAAACAACTTTTAGAAGCCAAGCGCGAAGCGATGTTTGATGAAGTTGCAGCGAAATGTTTTCAATGGTCGACAGGTTTAGCAACGGCAATTGAATGCGATGTGTTGGGCATGGTCGCGGCGCAACGATTGGCAACTTCACGCGGCTTTGCTGCGCTGGGATTAAGTCTTGGGGTGACTAATGATTTTGTAGTTGACGTAGCAATAGTTGACGGCCGATGGGATTTTGTTTCACCGCACGCGCGCAAAGTCGTGCTTGAAGTAAAAGCCGATGTCAGCTGTGTTTCTGTTTCGGCCGCATCGGTGTTGGCAAAAGTTACACGAGATCGAATGATGCGTGAGTCAGCCAATGATTATCCGCAGTGGCATTTTGATACGAACAAGGGTTATCCATGCCCGAAGCATCGCACGGCACTGCAGGGTTATGGTCCTTGCGCAATCCATCGCAAATCTTGGGCCTTCATGCCCAACTATGTGCCCTGGCTAGTTAGATAGCTAGTGAGATAGCTAATTAGATAGCTAATTAGATAGCTCGTTAACTAGCTTGCGTGCCGACTTTGATGTCACGGAATGCAGATTTCGAATCGATACCCGTATCTTTTGGCAGACCCAGCACGCGCTCACCGACGATGTTGCGCATCACTTCATCTGAGCCGCCTGCAATTCGCATGCCAGGTGCGCCAAGCAAAAACTGACTCCACGAATAGGTACCCCACTCGCCGGTGTCGGCTTGCAACTTGCTGCCCAAGACAAGGCACAAGAAGTCATTCATCCGCTTTTGGTTTTCGACCAAAGCCATTTTGGCGATTGACATTTCAGGGCCAGGTGTTTGACCAGCACGAATTTTGTCCATTGCTCGTTGGTTGTTATAGCCGGCAACTTTGGTGCGAATGAAAAGGTCAGCCATTTTTTCGCGCACGATCGGGTCTTTTGTCAGGCCAAAGTGTTCGACCATCGCTTGAATTCGTGTGAACGCCGAAACTTCTCCTCCACTTGATGTGCCAATTGATGCACGCTCGTTCATCAAAGTTGTCAGCGCAACGCCCCAGCCATTATTGACTTCGCCGAGACGATAACTGTCGGGCACGCGAACTTCGTTGTAGAACACTTCGTTGAAACTTGCGCCACCAGTCATTTGGCGAAGCGGACGAATCTCGACGCCAGGTGAGTGCATATCGACGATAAAACCAGTCAGTCCTTTGTGTTTTGGCAAACCCGGGTCGGTACGACAAATTATTTCGCCGATGTCGCTGTATTGCGCGCCGGATGTCCAAACTTTTTGCCCAGTGATAATCCATTCATCACCATCGCGTTCGGCTTTTGTTTGCAGTGACGCAAGATCGCTACCTGCACCAGGCTCAGAAAATAATTGACACGCGACAATATCTGCGCGCCACATCGCCCGCAAAAACTTTTCGCGTGCCTCATCGCTGGCGTGCGCGAGAATTGTTGGCGCAACCATACCTAATCCAATTTGAAATATTGATTGATTCGGAACTTTGTATTGCGACTCGGCCTTGTTATATGCCTTTTCAAATTCGTTGGTCAGACCGGCGCCGCCATATTGGGTCGGGCCGGTTATCCAGCCGAAGCCGGCATCAAATTTTTGCTGACGCCATTTTTTCGCGCGCTCAACTAACTCGTCTTCGGATTGTTTGCTGCGTTCTTCGAACATCGAAACATTGTCAGAGCCTTCTCCCCAGACGAATGCCTTTTGAGATTCGCGCGATTCGGCGTTGGCTGCAAGAAACTTGTGGGCGTCAGCTGTGAATTGCTCAATAGTTTGGTTAGTAGAGATAGCCATGGGGTATAACCGTAGTTGCGGTTTGGCAATTTGGCGAAAGCGTAAGAACTCGCAGAAAACTGGTAGAAAACCGGCAGAAAACGTGCGCCGTGTCTGAGTTTTGACTAGCCTGCCTCGGGTGGGTCAACCAGTAGATGTCAAGCAAACCGCGGCAGGTGTACAGGGTCGAATTCGGTTCGAATTAAATCGAACTCTGACTGGTCAAGGCCACGAGAGATTCACGAGTGCAGCGCAGGCGATTGGTCCGCGTCCGGCTGCCGAATTGGCGCGAAGGTTGTTTAGCAGTGGCGTCGTTACTGGGGTTCATTTGTTTGCAAATATTGTGACGGTTGATCTTGCACCTGGTTCGCGCGATGGCGATTTGGCGCAGATTGTCACTGATTTGCACCAATACTGGAAGCCAGGCATGAAGCCGCCGAGTATCGAAGAACTCATGGCCAAAGTTGCGCCTGCAGCTGTTGACGCATCAAGTAGTGCAAGTAGTGCTGGCTCGGCGCCAGAACTGAGCGCCGCCGAAAAGTTGATCCCCCCACATTTACTAGCCCGGAGCAGAGCCGCACGCAGTAAGGCTCAAGCAAGCTAGCCGCACGTAGTAAGGCGCTATTTAACTAGACAACAAGCTAGCCGCACGTAGTAAGGCGCTATTTAACTAGACAACAAACTAGCCAACTAACTAGCCGCACGAAGTGAGGCACTTTTTTCGTGGATTTAGTACGATATAAGTCTTGACTTCAACAATGTTAACTCTGCAAGAAGTTGCTGAGACCCTTGATGTTCATTACATGACTGTTTATCGTTATGTCCGTGAGGGGATGTTGCCATCGGTTCGAGTTAATCGCTCGTGGCAAATTAGTCGTGCTGATTTAAAAGAGTTTCAATCAAACAAGAAATCAAGTAAAAAAACTCCGAGCAAAGCACGACATGGTGGGCGCAATGTCGCAGACTGGGTGAATCGTTTTGAGTCTCGACTAATTGATGGAGATGAACGCGGCGCGCTGGCAGTTCTTGAGTCGGCCTTGCGTAGTGGCAGAGATATTCGCTCAATTTACATTGACATTGTGATGCCAGCAGTCCTACAAATTGGTGAAAAATGGTGTCGCGGTGAGATGGATATTTACGTTGAGCACCGTGCAAGCAGAATAGTTATTCGCTTGATCAGTCAAATTACTCCAAGGTTTGCGCGCCGTGGAGTTGACCGTGGCACGATAATTGTTGGTGTACCTGAGGGCGATCTGCATGGGCTCGGAATTGCAATAGTCGGAGATTTGCTTCGTTGTGAAGGCTGGAGGGTCAGTGATCTGGGTGCAAACTTGCCGGCCAACGAATTTGGGCTTGCAGTTCAAAACAGCAACGACCTAGTTGCTGTTTGTATTGTCGTGACGATGTCTGGTGCTTTGGCTGAAACGGCTAAGTGCATCGCAGCGATGCGTGCA
>CAMAQQ010000095.1 GCA_945860575.1 Ferrithrix thermotolerans DSM 19514 | reverse complement strand
ATTAAATTGAGCATCACCGCTGACCCGATACCAGCAGTCGCCAAAGCAAAACCAGCATCACGGCCCTCGGCACCAGCCAATGTGAGCATTCGATAACCCAAGGCATTGCTCGCAGCCGAACCGCCAGGCACGAGACTGCCGAGTGACCTGGTTGAAAGTTGAATTCTAAATAACGTCCAGACACTCACTTTGCTTGCATCTTCACCAAGCGCGACATGCGTCAACATTGAATAGAAAAACAGCGCTGTAAATTCAAGAAAAATACCTAATACGAGCCACTCTGTTTTAACTTCGCTGAGTTTCTTCAGTGCATCGCCAAATCCAGGCACGATCGGTATCACAAAAATCCACAAAATCAAGGCGAAAATTGCCCAACGCACCCAACGCAGTGACGCACGTAACGCAGTGAACCTGAGTCGTTGTGGGACGAAACTCATCTGCCCATATTACGGCTTGATGACGACAAAATCAGTACTTATAAGTATCGTTTAGCAAATGGAAAATACTTCAAATACTGCAGATCTAGTTATCGCGGCGCGTGCAATCGAATTTGCATCGGCAATCGTCGGAAAAGGTATTCGTACTCTCAGCGCAACTGGTGGACCAGACACTCAACAAGTTCTTGCATACGATCTTGCGCACGCAGGCGCGGCCGTCGAAACTGCGCGCTCGATGCTTGACTACGGCGCCAAAGGAGAACTTGAAGCAACACTCACCTGCGCATTTGTTGCAGACATGGTGCACGATTTAATTTCGCGTTTAATCGGCCGCGAAAAACTTTGGGGCGTTGACCCGTCAACGCTTAGCGAGTCACATGACTTTGTACAAAAATATCTTGACCCAGATTTACTTGCGTCGCTCGCCAATAAGCCAGGACCAAAATATTTAGACGATGACAACGAAATGGTGCAAGATACATTCAGAAGTTTCGCCACCAAAGTCATCGCGCCGCATGCAGAGCATGTGCACCGTGAAAATCTTGATGTGCCCGAAGAAATTATCTCTGGTCTCGCAGAGATCGGCGCATTCGGTTTGTCAATACCAAGTGAGTACGGTGGCTTCAGCGAAGGTGGCGACGGCGAATATATGGCGAGCTGTATCGCCACCGAAGAACTTTCGCGTGCATCACTTGGAATTGGTGGATCGCTGATTACACGCCCCGAGATTCTCACTCGCGCGCTCGTCAAAGGTGGTACAGAGGCGCAAAAACATGAGTGGTTGCCGAAACTTGCAACAGCCGAAGTAATGGTTGCCGTCGCTGTTACCGAACCCGACTATGGCAGCGATGTTGCGTCAATAAAAACAACTGCAGTCGCAACGAAGCAAGATGGCAAAGACGGCTATTTAATTAACGGAGTAAAAACCTGGTGCACATTCGCCGCTCGTGCAAATGTTTTGATGTTGCTCGCCCGCACCGATCCAGACCGCACGAAATCTCATAAAGGATTAAGTGTGTTGATTGTGCCCAAGCCTCGCGGCGATGCACACGGTTTTGTTTTCAATCAACCGTCAGGCGGCCGAATGGAAGGTCGTCCCATTGACACGATTGGCTATCGCGGAATGCACTCATACGAGATCGCCCTTGAAAACTGGTGGGTGCCAGCAGATCATTTGATTGGCGAAACTGCCGGTCTCGGCAAGGGTTTCTATTATCAGATGGAAGGCTTCGAAAACGGTCGACTACAAACGGCCGCACGTGCAGTCGGTGTAATGCAAGCCGCATATGAAGCAGCCTGTGACTATTCGCAGAACCGTAAAACCTTTGGTAAAAACATCGCCGAATATCAGTTGATCCAAGCCAAACTCGGACGCATGGCCGTCGTGATTCAAGGATCTCGGCAATTTAGTTATGCGGTTGCCAAGATGATGGGCAAAGGCGAAGGAGCGATGGAAGCCAGCATGGTCAAGGCTTATGTTTGCAAAGCCGCCGAATGGGTGACTCGCGAAGCAATGCAAATTCACGGTGGATACGGCTACGCCGAAGAATATTCGGTGAGCAGATTATTTGTTGATGCACGAGTGCTGAGTATTTTTGAAGGTGCGGATGAAACTTTGTGCCTGAAAGTAATCGCGCGACGAATGGTTGATACCGCAAAAGCGAACTAAATTAATCAACTCGCTAATTAACTAACTATTTAACTAACGAATTCAATTAAGTCGTGCAGACTCTTAATTCGTTCGCAGTCTGCGCCGTCATGAAACCCGTATGGGTCCAGCAAAATCGGTGACAAGCCGGCGTTGCGAGCGCCGCCAACGTCGTTGATATACGAGTCACCGATATACGCGATGCGTTCGCGCGGCACATTCATCACACGAATTGCCTCGTCAAAAATTTCTGGTTTAGGCTTTTCCACACCGACAACATGCGAATCAGTAACAATCAACACGGGTACACCCGAACCTTCGCCCACTTGACATACATTTTCGTTGGCCAAGGTTCGTTCAATTTGACCACTGGCGTTCGACACGATGCCGATACGAGTGCCAAGCAAGTGAAGTCGCCACAATCCTGCGACTGATTCGTGCAATGGAAACCGCCATAAAAATGCCGAAAAAACTTTTAACAATGCGACTGCGGCCTCTGCGACTCTTTGTTCGGGCACGCCAGCCTCGCGCGCATATGCCTCGCGATATGAACTCCATGAGATGCGCTCGATTGAGTCGGCTGCTTGCGATGCAGTCGCTTCATCGATTGCCGCCATGCCTGCGTAATGGCAACGCACCAGCGCACCAAGACTTGTCGTACCGCCGAACGGTTCAAGCACCATGCCCGTAGTTAGCGGATCAGGAACGACGAAGACTCCACCTGCATCAAAAAGTAACGCATCAAAACGCTTGGCCATGAGTTTGGGTCCGAAAAATTCTGCGTTTAATTATTTAGTGCGCTTCAAACCAGCACGGCCACCGCGCGAAATAAATTTCAAGGCCATCTTGCGGCTGGCTTCGTCAATCATTTCTTCGCCGAACATAACTGCACCTTTTCCTTCGCCTTCAGTTGCAGTCGTATAGGCGTCCAAAATTGCCCACGCTTTGTCAAATTGCTCTTGAGTTGGAGAAAACACTTCATTTAAGATTGCAACTTGGTCTGGATGTAACGCCCACTTTCCGTCATATCCGAGTGTTCGCGTGCGCTGGCAATAATTTCTGAAACCGTCTGCATCACGAATATATAAGTACGGTCCATCAATGACCTGTAAACCATTGGCGCGGCCGGCCATCAGAATCTTTGAGAATACATAGTGAAAATGATCGCCAGGATATTCTGCGATTTGTACTCCGCCTGTTAGTACGGGCATCTCCATGCTTGCTGCAAAATCGGCTGGCCCGAAAATAATTGTTTCAATTCGTGAACTTGCTGCACAAATTTCTTCGACATTGATTAGTCCGCGAGCAGTTTCAATTTGCGCCTCAATACCGATATGCCCAATTGGTAGACCATTTGCAATTTCAACTTGGCGCAACAACATGTCTGTCGCCACGATCTGGGCCGCGGTCTCAACTTTTGGCAACATGATTTCATCAAGGCGCTCACCCGCGCCCGCAACGACTTCAATGATGTCAAACGCCGTCCACTTTGTGCTCCAGTCGTTAACTCGAACACACATAACTTTGTCGCCCCAATCTTGGGTGCGAATCGCAGTCGCAATCTTTGCACGCGATGCTTCTTTTTCTTTTGGCGCTACGGCATCTTCGAGATCCAAGAACACCATGTCGGCAGGAATGCCTGGTCCTTTGCCCATCATCTTTTCTGATGAACCTGGGATTGATAAACAACTGCGGCGTGGTAAATCTCGTGAGCGTGGGGACATATTCAAATACTATCTTTAGCGCAATTACATCGCGCTGCGGCGCAAGAGTTCGGTGGTTGGCGGGCACTCGGCGGTGAGCGGCGTCGTGACATCTTGCGAGACACCATTGGGAGAAATAATCTGCGTGACCAGCGAAACTGGCACGACATCAACTGCAATTTCGAAATCGGCATTCACATCGGCGAGCATGCCAACCCACAATGGTTCAGGCAACCGTGTGCCACACGGGGTCACCAACCAAACTGTTTTTTGTTCGCAATATGCAAGAGCCGCAACGCCATGACTACCACCACTACATAACACATCCGACGCGCCGGTCGCAAGCGCTTCAATAATCACAACATCGCATTGCGAAATAACTCGCGAAAGATTTTCGTGTTGAACCAAAGTCGCATCAACATCGATACTTTGCAATCGATCAACAGCCGCATCGCCGTCACCGTTACTCTCGACGACGAAAATTTTCAGATCGCCGCGCGGTGCTAACGCATGCAAAATTGCCGTAGGCCAACCAACAATGCACACAACTGCATCTTGCGGCACTTGATCACGCAAAGTTTTTATCGTTTTGTCGGCTTCGAGTTCGTCCTCGCACCGACGAATCGCGGCAAACGGATCGTTCGCCCCGAGCACATGGCTACACAACCACCACAACGGGCCAGTCGTCGGATGTCTCTGCACAATCCGACGCACAGCCAGAACTATCCCCGCTGGCTCGTGACTTAGGCCACCCAAGGCTGCGGCAGTTTCGCGCACCAGTGAAACAGGGTCTGCCCCGCGCGCCCGCGCCACATATCGCAAATGCTCAATCGGGTGCATTTCCAAAACGCTACTGCCGACTTGCTACGGTCGTCGTATATGAATATTCAAACTTCCCCCGATACGCAACTGCAACCTCTTAAGGGCGAGGCCCGTCCGCTTGAACAATGGCTGACGACTTTTCACCTCGCGACGATTGTGCTCGACCCGTTCACAAATGAAAGTGCATGGATTTTGCCAACCGCCGTGCGAATTTTGCGGCAGTTCGCTGGCGCGTCGGTACGAACAAATTTTGTAATCACCGCAACAACCAAAGAAGCCAGCGATTTTCTTGGACCATACGCCGAAGAATTTCTTGTGTTCTCCGATCCTGCGCGCACATTTGTAAAACAACTTGGCGCGACTGAACTGCCCGCATTTGTCTACATTCAAATTGACGGCAGTATCCCGGTTAGCGCTCAAGGATGGAATGCGAAAGCCTGGAGCGGTGTCGCTGAGCACATCGCCAGAGCAGTCTCGTGGAGTAAGCCCAGTATCCCAATTTCAGGGGACCCTGCTTCTTTCAAAGGTACACCTGCACTCGTCTAACTGCGTTTGGTCAATAACCTGTAGGTGTGGCATCTAACAAACCAGAGCCGTTTGTAAATTCGAAATTGTTACCGCTTGGCCCGGACAGAACCGTATATCGCAAAATTTCAAGCGATGGCATCTCGCAGGTCAAAACCGAACTCGGAACATTCGTTCGCATTGAGTCATCGGCGATTACCTTGCTCACGCAAACCGCGATGCGTGACATTGCACATCTATTGCGCACCGAACATCTACAGCAACTCGCCAATATTCTCAAAGATCCGCAAGCCAGCGCCAACGATCGCTTCGTTGCACTCGACTTGCTAAAAAACGCCAGCATTGCTGCAGGTGGCGTGTTGCC
>CAMAQQ010000094.1 GCA_945860575.1 Ferrithrix thermotolerans DSM 19514 | reverse complement strand
GTCTTTTTTTCTGCAGCAGTCAAGTCTTCGGATTCTTTTTGAAAGTCCATCAACGCATTGCTGATAAAAAGCCATGAAGTTAAACATGAAGCAATTGCACCGAATGCAACTAGCATTTTGAGGTTGTCAGAGGCGGTTGCGATATCGCCAAATACAACGATTGCAATAACTGCTACAAAAGCAATTTGAAGTAGTACCCCCAGAATCATATTTACTCTTGCGGTGGCAGCGCTTCTAGATGTTAAATCCATTATTGTCCCCTTTTCTAAAGTTGTTGATGATTAATTGCTAGCAACCTAAAAGTAGCAGACATACGTTGGGCTGTTTACCGCTATGCGCCTGGTGCGCGCCACTATGAGTTCTTTGTTTTGTACGCCGAAATACTGCGACGGGGTACACTTATGACTAAACAAGGTCAGGGCAGAAGAAATTCTGCTTCACCTCTGAATAAATAAGAGCGGCACAGAGATGTGTCGCTCTTGCCATTTGTTGCCGAGTTTTTTAGCCGTTTGGTGAAACTGGTGCACACCTTCTTATGGTGCCCTGATGTTGTAACGGCAGCCTGCACATTTCGTCACTTGTGCGGTGCCGGTTCGATTCCGGCTTGGGGCTCCGCTAAAACGAACGAAGAGGTGCTCGCGAAACTTCTTACCTAGTTTGACGGTCTGGGGAAACTTCTAGTAGTCAGGGCTGGCCGAGCAATCGGTCGGCCCTGTTTCATTTGCCGTTATTGCTGAAGTGGATACACTTTGAAGTGACGAAATGTGGCCAAAGAAATTTGGTTAATCGCACAAGTAGTTAGAGCGGCACAGTGATGTGTCGCTCTTGCTATTTACAGCCAGACCGTATAGCCAGGTTGGCGACACACTAGATTTGGGCGATGAAAATTATCCCTAAAGTCGTTTTGAGTGTCGCACTAATCGCATCTGTTGCATTTAATTTGCCGTTGCAAAGTGCATCGGCTGCAAGCGCCGGTGGTTCGTGTTCGAAAGCTGGGATCACGATTGGGTCAACGTCAAAAAAGCTAGTTTGCACGAAAGTCAACGGAAAACTCGTTTGGCAAACTGCTACCGGCCAGAAATTTACTTTCGTCGCCGAAGTGTGGGCCGACAACTGGTTTGCGCTCTACATCAATGGTGTTTTGGTAGGGCAAGATTCGGTCTCAATCACCACTGAGAAATCGTTCAATGCAGAAAAGATCAGCTTCACCGCGTCGTACCCGTTTGTCATTGGCATGGTCACGAAAGACTTCATCCAAAATGACACAGGGCTCGAATACATAGGCTCCGGTCGGCAACAAATCGGCGACGGCGGGTTCATCGCCCAATTTACAAATACTTCAACTGGCAAAGTGGTGGCGTATACGAGTAGTGCATGGCGCGGATACGTAATCCATCAAGCCCCGCTAAATGTCTCGTGCGAAAAGTCAAAAACGCCGACTACCGAATGCAAGTCAAAGATTCAGGCAGAACCATCCGGCTGGTCACAAAAGACATTTGATGATTCAAATTGGATCTTGGCGTCGGTGTACACAAAAGATGCAATAGGTGTCAAAGACGGCTACAACGACATCACCTGGTCGTCTCAGGCGCAACTCATCTGGTCATCAGACTTAAAAATTGATAACACAGTTTTGTGGCGTTTCGCAGTTAACTAGTTGACTAGCTAACTAGCAACCTAACTAGTGACTAAACCTTTTGCACGACGCTCGACTTAAGGTGCATCGCCGACCAGCAGAGACCTGCCGCTTTTGCTTTTAGCGGATGACCGCGCGGGTGAGACAACGACGTAGATAGTCGCGGAAGTCGTCGAAAGTTAGGCCGCTTGGTTGAAGATCTTTGCCGAGTTCATCCCAGCGGCGAAGCGCAACGGCACTTTCGCGCGCAGGGTGCTTGGCGAATCGCTCAACTTCTTCGGCGTTCATTTTGCCGCCCTGCATTTCGAGACTACGCACCGAACCAAGTGAAAGCTTGGCGAAGTATGTTTCTTCGATAGCACACAAGTATCGCTTTGCCTCAACATGAAGCGCGATTGGTGCGGTGACGGCCGGAGAAAAATGACGGGCAAGAAATGCTGCACCCGTCGATTCGTGATCGTCGTTTTTAGCCACGTCTGCACTACCTTCGCGGCGCTCGAGTTCTAACAAATGACCGATGTCGTGCAACAAAGTTGCGACTACGAGTTCGTCGCTCGCATTGTCGAGTCGGGCATAGTCGGCACATTGCACAGCGTGCTCGATTTGACTGACCTGCTCATCGTATTTGTTGGTGCCCCAGCGAGAATAAATGGATTCAATCTCGTTAATAATCTCGTTAACGTTTTTCGTCTCGCTCATTTTGTTACAGGCCTTCCTCTGAAGTCATCGATTAATGAAATCTGCACGCGGCTGTTACCAGAAGCGCCACCGCTAGCACCGTGCTCAGCGTGGGCAAACTCGGCACGTTTCGTTGCGTAGTATTTTTCGCGCAAGTCACCTTCGCTAGCCGCGTTGTAAGTCGGATACATCGCGCGTCGATTGCGCAAAGACTTGTTGTCACCACTGCGATGCGGTGTTCGCGAATGAAACCACATTGTCTGACCCGCGCGCAACGGCACGTGTTGCCACTCGAGCGTCGCGACAACCGAATCGGGTATGCAACCGCGCGAATCGGTCGGTATCAATTCGTGGTGCTTGTTCGAGACGACTTCAAGACATCCATTTTCTTCGTTTGAGTCGTCAATTGCGACCATGCACGAAATATGCAGATCAAGAAATGGATATGCAGGTGCATCTTGATGCGCATCCCAACCAGCCCCGCCCGCAAGTTTGTAATTGATCTTCTCTTTATAGAGAACGGCCTGCTCACCGAGAAGAGCGCTGGCGACTTCAAGCATTGTTCCGCCACAAAGCATTGCCTGCATTTGCGGGTGAAACGGAGTGAAATATTCAGTACGACACTTTTGCGCGCCGTGGTCGGTTGCTTCATAGTGGTTTAGCCAAGCACCAGAGTCATCCCACATTTGCACTTCATTCACCCAAGCTTTGAGTGCTGAGGTATATGAATTGTCGAAAAGTTCAGTGATCAGCCAGCCACTTTGGTTATAGAACTCTATTTGCTCATCGGTTATCGACGGCGAAGAAGCAAGTGAACTCATAGCACTGACGACGATAGCGGTTAATCGGTAGAGGTAATTGCAGTTAGAAAACCAACAAATTTTGGTTGCCGAAATTTCGCAATTTGTCTATGTTCTGTTAACCAAACAACAAGGTTCAATTAATCTCGGCAAACTATCTTTTCACCCAATGAAAACAAAACACATCACCACATCTGTCCTATTCACCTTATTCGCCGTAGTTGCTGGAGCAGTGCAAACTTCTTCTGCAGGCGCCGAAACTCTTGCGCCTAACGGCTCGGAGTTAAAGTTCGTCGGTCGTTACATGACCGGTGCTGGTCTCGGCGGCGCCGAGATTTCGGCGGTCGACACGGCATCGAAGCGCTTGTTCATCACTAACGGCGCGAAGAACACAATCGACATCGTTGACATTTCGAATCTCAAGAAGCCAAAATTAATTAAGGCCGTCTCGTTCACTTCAGCTGGTGCAACAGGCATTCAGAGCGTCGCCGCAAAGAACGGTGTAGTACTTGTTGCTGCACAGATGGCATCGGCGACATCCGCTGGCCGAATTTTCGTCATGGATATCAACGGCAAATTGCGCGCAGGTCTTGCTAGTGGTATTGAAGTAGGCGTCTTGCCAGACCATGTATCGATTAGCCCGAACGGCAAATACGCAATTGTTGCTAACGAAGGCCAACCAGCTAATTATTGCCTTACAAGCGGCAAGTTGCCAGAGACAACCGATCCACTCGGCTCGATCTCAATCATCAATTTGTCGAGCAAGACACCGACTGCTCAAACAATTGATTTCAAGAGCTTCGCTGCTCGAAAGAACGCAATCACTTACGCTGGCGGTCGAATTTTCGGACCAAATGCAACCGTTGAACAAGACATCGAACCAGAGTATGCAGCCTTCTCGGCAGATAGCGCATATGCCTATGTGACTTTGCAAGAGAACAACTCGATTGCAACAGTTGATGTAGCCACTGGCACAATCGTCAACATTCTCGGTCTTGGTGTAAAGAATCACAATGTTTACAACAACGGTCTCGACTCAAGCGATCGCGACAACGTGATTAACATTGAGAAGCGAAACATTCAGGGCATGTACTTGCCAGACGCAATCGGCACGATTGATGCAGGTGGCAACACTTATATGATCACTGCAAACGAAGGCGACGCGCGTGAATATGCTTGTCTGCTCGGCGGCACTGATGCAACCAAGCTCGAGGCTGAAGATCCTCGCTTTGCTGATGTTGCTGACACGACTGTTGACTCAACATTCAAGGGCAGCAGTGTTGCAGGTCGAATGAAAGTAACGCAATTCTCGCCGGCCAATGTTGGTGGCACGATTGTTACCTCGACGACGAAAGTTGCAAACGCGTTCTCGTTCGGCACACGCTCATTCACAGTTTGGAAAAACAACTTGATCGACGGTGTCTTCGGTGCCGACGTTGTGTTTGACTCTGGCGATCAAATCGAGCGAGTCCTTGCAACCGAGCGTCCAAAATTGTTCAATGCCGAATGGAACACAACAACCGGTCTCGTAAGTGGTTTTGAAGCACGCAGTGCATCAAAAGGCCCAGAGCCAGAAGGTCTTGCGATCGGCAAAGCATATGGTCGCACCTGGATGGTGCTCGCACTTGAGCGCGACAGCGGCTTGATGCTTTACGACGTGACGAATCCGGTCAAGCCGATGTTCCGTCAGTATCTCAACACATCGATCCCTGGTGGCGACATAATCCTCGGCACAGCGGGCGATGTTTCTCCAGAAGGCGTGCTCTTCCTTGAAGCTGATCAAAGCCCAACAGGCAAGCCGATGGTCGTCGTTTCATACGAACTTTCGGGCAGCGTCGCATTCTTCGAAGTAACAGCACCTGGTAGCAGCAAGTAATTAATCAACCCCCAATAGTTTCACGAAAGGAACTAGAAATAAAATGAAGACACAAAAGATTTTTGGCAACACCTCAGTAATTCGTAAAGTCATCGTCATCGCGGCGTTGGCAGCGGCTTTCGCCGTGCCAGCAGTCGCTTCGGCGCAGACTTCAGTAAAATCAGGCGACACTTGTTCGAAGACACAACTCAACAAGACGAGTAGCACTTTAAAGTGCACCTACGACAGCAAGACCAAAAAATACACTTGGGTAGCGGCAAAGGCGACTGCGAAAGCCGGTTGGCCGACCAAGTTGGTTGTTGCTGCAGTTCCGTCTGAAAACGTTGCTGCGATGACGTTGAAGTACGCCAACTTCGTGAAGACAATCGAAAAAGCAACGGGTTTGCCAACAACGTTTATCTCGGCGACAGATTACGCCGGTGTAATCGAGGCACAGGTTGCGGGTCGAGCAGACATCGTGTTCTACGGGCCATTTTCTTATGTTCTCGCAAAGGCACGTGGTGCAAAGATCGAGGCAATCGGCACATC
>CAMAQQ010000093.1 GCA_945860575.1 Ferrithrix thermotolerans DSM 19514 | reverse complement strand
CCGATTTTTGCTACTACTGCTCCTTGAGACTGCAAAGCGAGTTTGCCTGTCTCAAATGTGAGCGTTCTATCGGTCCCTGAAATTGGACCGCTTACTGAAATGGCCTCGGCCATGTTGCTTCCTTTCGTACCTGCGCCGTTTTTTACGGGATTACAGGCCTATGTGCCGAACAAATTGTCGGTTCCCAGTTGAGAACTTCGTGGACTTTCGCGCGGAACTTTTTAGAACAGTTCGCGAAATCCTCAACTGACAACCAACTACAGATTGTTCGATTGGTTTATGTTGTTTCTATTATTCTTTGTCGAATATTTCTATCGTTGACTAACGTTTAACGACGCAAACCAAGATCTTCAAGAAGTTTTCGATACTTCTCGATGTTTCGATCTCGGACGTAATCAAGCATTCGGCGACGACGACCAACCATCATCAACAAACCACGACGTGAGTGGTGGTCTTTAACATGGCTCTTGAGATGCTCTGTGAGACTATTGATTCGCTCAGTGAGAAGTGCAATTTGTACTTCTGGTGAGCCCGAGTCCGTTGCATGCTGTCCATGCTTGCTGATGACATCTTTAGTTGGAGTGATCGCCACTTTTATTTTGCCTTTCGAAGTCTCGCCAGCAGATTTGCTAGCCAGCGAGATGACTGGTCGCCCCGACCTTTTGGTCAGTGGCATCTAATCAGAGGATGAGCCCTAATTGACCCCTTCAATCTACAACCAATTCTTTGCGAAACCACCCACCAATACATCAATTACAGCACACATGCGCGCGTGCAACGACTACAACTTCGTAATGAAAGCCCACCAGATGATGCCGTTGTTGTGATTCGCGGCGGAATCATGAATCTCGAAAGTCTGCGCCGATCGGCACAAGTGGCCTATCAAGAAACTGGGATGCACTTGATTTCGGTGTTCCTCACTGACGAAGAAAATTTCACCGCGGTTTGTTCGCGGCCAGAACTGCGAAGATACAAATCAATTCGCACGTCACATGTCGCCAAACTCAGGCAAACTGGTTTCATATTGCTCGCAACGTTTCAAAACCCGCATTACGACATCGCATTGCCGAACCTTGAAGATGAAACTCTGATCCGCCTTGCTGAATGCTTTAACCCACCTACTAGCAACCCTGCCTATGCTCGGTAAACTCAACGACATGGTCGTCGCTTCAACCGACAAAACTCCGTGGGATCTGTGGATTGACTACCAGCGTTGTGATTCTGATGGATTAACTCACGGCGATATCAGACATGCGCGTGCTGGACTTGTGCTCAAACCAGGAATGACCTTAATAGTCGGTAATGAAGATGCAGACTTAGCGAATGCAGAAGTTGAGCGAGTCGTCGATGGCATTGTGTTTTTAAGAATTAAGTCTGACTTAGTAGTGAAACCCGCCAAGTAGTGTCGTAAGGCGTGTTCACTGGAATCGTCGAAGAACTTGGCAGAGTTGCCGAACGAAGCGGTTCACGGCTGCGCATTTCGGCTCAAACCGTGTTGGACGGCTCGAAAGTTGGCTCATCAATCGCTGTCAATGGTTGTTGCCTAACAGTTGTTGAGATCGACAAAAATTCGTGGATGACTGACGTCAGCGATGAAACATTCTCGCGCACAAATCTCGGCACCCTTGTTGTTGGAGAACCCGTCAATCTTGAACGGCCGATGGCGTTAGGCGATCGGCTCGGCGGGCATCTTGTTTTGGGTCATGTAGACGCAGTCGGCGAAGTTGTTTCAGAGGTGCCGAACTTAGTTGTGCGAATACCGCGCAACTTGATGCATCTGATCGTAGAAAAAGGTTCTGTCACGGTTGATGGCATCAGCCTTACTGCTTTTGACTTAACAGTCGATACTTTTTCTGTTGCAGTGATACCTCACACGACGGAAGTGACGACATTAGGCGTTCGCAAAGTTGGTGACAAAGTAAATATCGAAATGGACATGATGGCTAAGCACATTGCACGCATGAGTTCGTCGGCGGTAAATGTGCAAGGCTCGTCTCGCAAAAAGTGGTGGCGAAGATGAAAGACCTCTCACAATTGCGTCAAAAAATAGATGAAATAGATCTAGCGATCGTCAAGTTGCTCGCCGAACGAATGGAAGTTTGTCGCCAAGTCGCAGAAGTCAAAGCCGGAACAGCCACCGCAGTTATCCAGCCCCAACGAGTGCGAGAGGTTTTGACCGTGCGTCGTCAGTGGGCTATCGATAATCAAGTAGACCCAGACTTCACAGAACAACTGTTTCGTATATTGCTGGCAGAGACACATCGCATTGAAATTGCCGAAGAACGCAACGAGACTGCGCCGAGCAAAACGGCAGATACTTCAGGATCAACCCTACGATCGGCACTTGACACTGTTGCTTGCCGAATTGATCATGTCGTTGTCGCGGTCGCCAACTTAGATTCGGCGATGATTTTTCTCACATCACTAGGTTTCAAAATCACTCGCACCCAAGATTCAGCGATCATCACCGCTGATGCAGGTGGCGTCACTGTGGTTCTGGTTGGCCCTGGTGACCCCAGTGTTGATGCACACTTGGCAGCGCACGGTTCCGGCGTTCAACACATCGCGATCGAAGTGCTGAATGCAGGCTTCGTGCAACAGGCACTCGCCGAAGCAAAAGTTCCTTTACTCACAGATGTAATCGTCGATGCCGATGGGCACGAGCAAGTTTTCACGGTGCTTGACCCTTCAACTGGTGTGCAACTCGGGTTCATTTCGCGCACTGGCCACCGCGTGCCGATTTCCGGACAAAATGTCCGCGCCCTTTTTCGCGCCCTCGTTAAATAATCCAACACTTTGTAAACAGCGCTTGCGTGAAGGCGAAGATCGGCGCTACGGTTAGAGGTGCACGACAAATACAAGATTCATCACCTCTCTAACACGGTGAAGAAACTTGGTCGAGCGCTCTCAACATAGTTTCATCAATCTCCATCGGAGGGTCATGTTGTCTGAGAGTCGTCGCGTACTTGATACGCCAATTTTCGAAATCTCAACGCCAGAGTTGATGAGCCGAGCGCGTGCAATTCGCGACGAGACTTTTGGCAGTCGAGTTACATACTCACCAAAAGTTTTTATACCGCTGACGATGTTGTGTCGCGATAAATGCGGCTACTGCACTTTCGCCCAGCCGCCGGCGCACTTAGAAAACCCTTACCTCACCGCCGAGCAGGTTCTTTCAATTGCAAAGCAGGGCGCAAAAGTTGGATGTCACGAAGCATTGTTTACACTCGGCGAGCGACCCGAATTGCGATACGAAGTTGCGCGCGAATGGTTGAAGCAAAACAAGTACGACAGCACCGTGCACTATCTGCACGACATGGCGGCGCTCGTTCTTCGCGAAACTGGTTTGTTACCGCACGCAAATGCCGGTGCGCTATATCGCGAAGAGTTGCAGATGTTGCGCCGCGTCTCGCCCTCACAGGGCATGATGATCGAAACGTTGCGCGACGACTTAGATTGCCATCGTGGCGCGCCAGATAAAGAGCCGCAGCGCCGTCTTGATACCTTAAATTTCGCCGGTGAACTGAACATCGCTTTTACCACTGGCATCTTGGTCGGTATCGGCGAAACACGGCAAGACCGCATAGTTGCACTTCAAGCCATTGCTGCGTCGCACGCAAAATACGGCCATGTTCAAGAAGTGATCGTGCAAAACTTTTTGCCGAAGCCTCTCACGATCATGCAGCGCGAAAAACCCTGCCCACAAGACGAATACTTGTGGACAATTGCTGCAGCGAGAGTCATCTTGCCGCCAGAAATTCATTTGCAGGCGCCACCAAATTTGAGCGACGACTTCGGTGTTTTGCTTGACGCTGGCATTGACGATTGGGGTGGCGTTTCACCAGTCACGGCCGATCATGTCAACCCAGAGCGACCGTGGCCGTCGCTCGACAAGTTGCGCGCTTCAACTGAGTTTCGCGACAAAGTATTGGCTCCGCGACTAACTATCTATCCAGAGTTTGCTACAGCGCCAAGGAAGTGGCTTGATGACTCGTTGCATTTCAAAGTTCTGGATCGCAGCGACGCTGAAGGTCTCGGTCGTGATGACCCAGGTCAAGTTTGGCCAGAAAAAGTTACGGCGGCTGATGTCGTTCAAGATGGCGCCGAAGTCATTTTGATCGGCCACCGTTCAACGCAGTGGTATTCGGGCGCGAATAATCCCCCACCAGTTTTGATTAGTGCGCGCAATGAAGGCAACAAAATTAAAACTGGCGCTATCGCCGAAGTGTTGCGCGGTGTTGAACTCGGTCAGCAAGTCGATCAACAACAAATAGTCACACTGTTTGGTGCCCGTGGGCCTGAAGTTGATGCTGTTGCCGCACTTGCCGACCAGTTGCGCGAACAAGTTGTTGGCGATGTTGTGACCTGGGTGCATAATCGCAATATCAACTACACAAATGTCTGCACATTCAAATGCAAATTTTGTGGGTTCTCGAAGGGTCCACTCAGTTTAAATTTGCGCGGCACACCATATTTGTTGACCCTTGACGACATTGCGATGCGAGCCAGCGAAGCTTGGGATAAGGGCGCAACCGAAGTAACCCTACAAGGTGGAATTCATCCTGATTTTGATGGTGACTATTACATTGATGTAGCACGGGCTGTTAAAGATGCTGTGCCGCAAATGCACATTCACGGCTTTACCGCCCTTGAAGTTACCGAAGGTGCGCGGCGACTCGGCGAACCACTACACGAATATATTTTGCGACTCAAAGATGCTGGTTTGGCTTCGCTACCAGGAACGGCCGCCGAAATTTTAGATGATGATGTGCGCGCGATTATCTGCTCTGACAAAATCAACACCGAAGAATGGCTCGAGTGTCATCGCGTTGCACACAAAGCCGGTTTGCGCTCGAACATCACGATCATGTTTGGTTCGGTTGAACACCCAATGAGCTGGGCCAAGCACATCGTGCGCACACGAGACCTACAAAAAGAAACCGGTGGCTTCACCGAGTTTGTCGGCCTGCCGTTTGTACACATGGCTTCGCCGATTTATTTGCAACATAAATCACGTCGTGGTCCAACTTTTAGAGAAACAGTTTTGATGCACGCAATTGCACGCATCGCTTATCACGGGCTGATCGACAACATTCAAGTGTCGTGGACAAAAATCGGTCACGCCGGTGCAACACAGTTACTGCAAGCAGGTTGCAACGACATGGGTGGCACACTAATGAACGAAAACATTTCGCGTGCTGCTGGCGCAAGCCACGGTCAAGAAATGACTGAAGATTCGTTTAGAGAAATAGTTGAACCACTAGGTCGAACATTGCGCCAACGCTCAACTCTCTACGATAAAAGTTACGACAAAAGTCACGACAAAAACACTGAGTTTGCGACTCACTAGCCAAAAAATCTAACGGCTTGAGACTGCTCGGGTCTGTTCAATGTCGTACTTGAGTTGCATTTTTAGCGCATCAATATTTTCGAACTTGCGTTCACCACGCAGAAAATGCGTGAACGAAACGCGAACACTCTCGCCGTAAAGGTCGCCGCTGAAGTCGAGCAGATGGGCTTCAAGCATTGAA
>CAMAQQ010000092.1 GCA_945860575.1 Ferrithrix thermotolerans DSM 19514 | reverse complement strand
TGACTTGTTCTTTTTGACTCATCAAGTTTGAGCATGCGAACGAACATCGTCGGAACGAGTTGCGAATGAGTGACACGATATTGCGAAATAAGTTTCAAATACTCTTCAGGATCAAAGTGCTCCATGATGATTGCCGTACCGCCGAGTCGCTGTGCGGTCATTGTGAACCTAAGCGGTGCTGCGTGATACAGCGGGGCAGGTGAAAGATATGTCGTCGTATTATCCATCGCAAAAAGCATCTGACATAAAGTCGAGAGGCCAGTGGGTGTGCCAAGTGGAGTCATCGCTAAACCGAGTTTGATTCCCTTTGGGCGACCGGTTGTGCCACTTGAATAGAGCATGTCAACTCCGTCAATGCGATTTGGCAAATCATCTTTTGAAGCCGCGCCTACTGCATGTTCATAAGAGTCGTAGCCAGAAATTGTGCCATCGAGCATTAATCGCAGCGTTACATTCGGCGTTGTTCTCGCAACTTCGATTGCCTGGTCGGTTTTGTATTTGCTGGTGATGAATGCTTTGGCACCGCAATCGTTGATGATGTAACTCAATTCATCGGTAGTCAGTCGCGAAGAACAAGCTGTGTAAATTAATCCCGCATAGTGGCATCCCCACAGGATTTCGAAATATCTCGGATGATTTTCTAGACAAAAAGCAACATGATCACCAACATTTAGTCCGGCGTCACGCAATACATGGCTCAGAGCATTGGCTCGTGTATTGAGTTCGGCAAATGTCGTGATTTCTCCCGTTGAAGCCATGATTACCGCAGGTCGGTCGGGCTGCTGCAGTGCTACTGATCCAGGAAACATCAAAGAAACACTACATCGCGAAACTGGTGTCTGATTACGATGAATAATGTGGTTGCGCCTAAAATTGGTTTGAGCAAAACAGTAAAACATCTGAGGAGTTGAAATGACCGCAACCGAGGTAGAGACGATAATTTCTGATGTCGAAGTTCAGCATCGTGTTGACAAGTTGATCAGCGATTATCCACCTAGTTCGACTACAGCGACTAAGTTTCTAGGCGCACAATTTGACGCGGGCTTGGCATGGGTGCATTTTGCCGAAGGTATTGGCGGTATCAATGCGTCGCCAAAGCATCAAAAAATCGTCAACGAAGCAATCGCTGCTGCGGGTGGACCTTCAAGTTATATGCGCAATCCGATCGGATACGGAATGTGCGCGCCGACTATTTCGCAGTGGGGTACTCCCGAGCAAATAAAAAAATATATGCGACCACTGTTTACGGGTGAAGAAATTTGGTGTCAACTTTTCTCAGAGCCGGGTTCAGGTTCGGATTTTGCAGGACTATCCGCCAAGGGTGTTCGCGATGGCGACGAGTGGTTGATTAACGGACAAAAAGTTTGGACAACTCTTGCCCATTTATCCAAATGGGGGCTCTTGGTAGTTAGGACCGATCCGCAAGCAGTCAAACATGCTGGACTCACCGCGGTAATTGTAGATATGCAAGCTCCCGGCGTTGAAGTGCGCCCGCTTCGACAGATAACTGGTGAAGCCGAATTCAATGAAGTTTATTTCACAGATGTGCGCGTATCTGTTGCTGAAACTTTAGGCAAAGCAGGGGACGGTTGGCGTGTCAGTTTGACAACTCTGATGAACGAGCGAGTAGCGATTGGTGGGGCGATACCGCGCAAGGCAACGGGTCCGATTCGTGAAGCAGTGAAATTGTGGCAATCTTTGCCGACAGATCAAAAGTCAAAGGCGACACAAGATCAATTGGTCAAGTTGTGGATCAAAGCAGAAGTTTTACGGCTAACAAATATTCGAGCAGGTCAAAATCGTCGCATGGGCACTCCTGGCCCTGAGGGTTCGATCGGCAAAGTCGCGAGTGCTGAACTCAATAAAGACACTTATGAATTTTGCATCGATCTATTGGGCGCAAACGGTATGCTCTACGGAAGTTATGCACTCGTTCGACCAGAGACGGCGATGAGTTTTGACTCTGTGCCGAAGGCGTTTTTGCGAAGTCGCGCGAACAGTATTGAAGGTGGCACAACCGAAGTTATGAAAAATATATTGGGTGAGCGAATTTTGGGTTTGCCCGGCGATGTTCGCGTTGATCGCGACAAGCCATGGCACGAAGTGCCAAGAAATTAGCGCGAGAAATTAGCGCGAGAAATTAGCGCGAGAAATTAGCGCCAGAAACTAGCTCGTGAAATTAACTAACTAATTAGCGAGTAGTGCAAGAACCGTGCTTGCCGCAGTTTTTTTGTCGTCGACGATTCGTCGTGATGCAAAAGATCCACCGAGCATTGTCGTGGCTACGAGTTCGATACTTGCCTGCAATTGACGAATGTGTCTTGGCGGTGGAAAGTACTCGTCTTCTTGAGCAATCTTGATCTCGCGAACACCATTTGTTGGTGCGAGAATCTCAATAATTTCTGCGACAAGTTCTTCAGGTGCCGAAGCACCCGCAGTCACGCCGACGGTGCCTGATATATTTATCGGAAGTTCACTTGCGTCGTTGACGCGATAAACATTTTCACAGCCGACATCTTTGGCAAGTTTTTCAAGCGCGCGCGTATTCGACGAGTTATCTGATCCAATAACAATTATTGTGTCGCACTCGCGGGCGATCTGCATTAATGCGCCTTGTCGATTTGTTGTAGCGAAGCAAAGATCACTCTTGCCCGGAGACCAAACCTGTGGATACTTAAGGCGCACGGCATCTGCGACATCCTTCCAGTCGCGGTGCGAAAGCGTCGTCTGGGCGAGAATCGCCACTGGTTCTTGAAATTGTTCCAGCGCTTCGACTTCAGCCAAAGTTTCGACACGCGAAATTGAATCGGGTGCAACAGCCATCGTGCCGACGGCTTCTTCGTGTCCATCGTGACCGATGTAAACAATTCGGTAGCCCTTGTTCGCTCTTGTCTTGACTTCGTGGTGAACTTTTGTCACGAGTGGACACACAGAATCAACCACATAACTGCCAAGTTCACGAGCGGCTTGCACAACTTGGGGTGCCGAACCATGTGCAGAAAGCATGATCGGTCGACCTTTCGGAATCTGATCAAGGTCGTCGACAAAAACGACTCCGAGATTTTTGAAACGATCCACGACGATTTTGTTATGAACGATCTCGTGATAGCAGTAGACAGGTGCTTCAAAAGTGCGAACCATCCACGCCAACGCTTTGATCGCCATTTCGACTCCTGCACAAAAACCGCGAGGTGATGCGAGGATAACCTCGTCGACGTTGTTCATCGCTTCAAAGATTACCCAGCCAATGCAACGGTAAACTGCAGGCGTGACAACATCCCTAGCAACTGTTGTCATCGTCGGTCGACCCAATGTGGGTAAAAGTACATTGTTTAATCGGTTTATGGGTTCGCAAGTAGCGATTGTTCAAGACACACCAGGCGTCACGCGCGACAGATTCGAGCGTCAAGCTGAGTGGCAAGGTCGTCATTTCAATGTTGTTGACACGGGTGGATGGATGCCAGGTGGAACCGAACTTGACGGCAAAGTAAGTCGTCAAGTCGAATCGGCAGTGAAAGAAGCCGATCTCGTGTTGTTCGTTGTTGATTCAACGGTCGGTGTTTTAGATGATGATCAAGCCATTGCCAAATGGCTGCGCACTAGCGGAAAAGAAGTTTTGGTTGTCTCGAACAAAGTTGACACAGACAAGCGTGAGTTTGATAAATGGGAGTTTCTTTCACTTGGGCTCGGTGATCCGTTTCCCGTTTCGGCACTGCACGGGCGCAAAGCCGGCGATGTGTTAGACGAAATATTGATTCGTGTACCGCGCCGTGATGGCGATGACGAAGTTGAAGTCGAAGTTGAAAGGCAAGGTCCGAATCGAACGCCCGGCATACCGAGAGTCTCGATTGTTGGTCGACCAAATGTCGGCAAGAGCACACTTTTTAACCGTCTTGTTGGGCAAGATCGTGCGGTCGTTCACGACATGCCTGGTACAACTCGAGACTCAATTGACACGGTCGTTGAAACACCCGATGGGCCGATGATGTTTGTTGACACCGCCGGAATGCGCAGGCGAAGCCGTGTAGATGAATCAACCGAGTATTACTCGTTTGTTCGCGCGTTACGAGCAGTCGACGAATCTGATATCGCATTGCTCGTAATAGACGCAACCGAAGGTATTACGAGTCAAGATCAAAGACTCGCAGAACGAATCGATGCGTCTGGCAGCCCTGTCGTCGTAGTTCTCAATAAGTGGGAGATGCTCAACGCAGACGAACGACTTGAGATTGATATAGAGATTGGTCGCAAATTATTTTTCGTCGGCGACGCACCAGTCTTGAAGATGTCAGCATTAACTGGCAAAGGTGTGCAGAAGTTGCGACCGGTGTTGCAAGATTCGATAGAGCAATATCATCGTCGTGTACCAACTCGAGATGTAAACAGGGTGATAGCGCGAGCGCAACAACAGCAACCAGCCCCTAGCGGTGGACGAGTGTTGTATGCACTGCAAGGTGCGTCTGATCCACCAACATTTACATTGTTCGTCAACAAAGAACTGCCACAAACCTATTTGCGATATCTAGAGCGTTCGATTCGAGAAGGCTTTGAATTCGGCTCGGTGCCGATAAAGATTCGCGTACGCAAGCGGGCTGAGTAGAGATCAATGCCTTGGTGTGAGCCTTGCGCAAAATATTTCGCACCGACGGCGCTGACTACTTCGGGGGATTGCCCGACGTGTGGGGTGCGTGCAGTCTCTGCCGATATTCATGGCCGGGTAACGGCGAAAAATCTTGATCTGCGTGCTCTCGCGGCCGCCGGCGAGCCAGGCTCAGAAAAGATTCCATGGCACTTCAAATTATTGGTCGTTTGTTTGTGCGTCTATTTGTCATGGCGAGTTGTGTCGTTGTTTATCTGAGATACCTTGACAGGCGTCAATAGTTGATTTTCGGGCTGTGGCGCAGCTTGGTTAGCGTGCTTGTCTGGGGGACAAGAGGTCGTGGGTTCAAATCCCGCCAGCCCGACTCAATAAACATATGAGTTTTAGCGACTTTAAGTGTCTCAAAGACTCTGTCTAGTACACAGGTTCTGACACAGGTTGAACTACGCTGATATCTGTGGCTGTGAAGTTTGCGTCGGTGCGTTCGGTTCATCCTGTGCCATTCGCGGACTCGTGGCAGGAACTCCGCACAGAACTTCTCGATCATCGCGAATCAGAATCAAAAATGGATCGCGAACTTTATTCGCCTGTCACTTACACGCCGAACACGACACGATCCGCGTTCAATGTTGAGTCGGTCTGGGCGTTAGTTTGCGATCTGGATGGCGAATCTTACGAATCAGTCTGTGACAATGTTTCGAGGTTCGAGCATGTCGCCTACACGACTTGGAGTCATTCATTCGCTGATCCTCATTTTCATATCGTGTTTCCGTTGTCTGTTCCTGTGGCAGGTTTTGAATGGCGTGAAGTGTGGATCGGACTGCATGAGTTTCTCGGCATCGAAGGCGACCCAGCGACGAAAGATCCGTCACGAATCTATTTCTTGCCACAACACGCGCCGAGCGCACCGTTCCAAGTCATCGCGAACGAAGGATCGCT
>CAMAQQ010000091.1 GCA_945860575.1 Ferrithrix thermotolerans DSM 19514 | reverse complement strand
CGGGCAGTGGCGGAGTGTTTCGTGATCTTCACGTGCACGATTTTGATTTGGCCGAATGGCTTTGCGACGAGCCGATTGCAGAAGTGTTTGCCACGCGCCGTGTTCGTGAACATCAGCAGTATGCCGAGTTTGATGATGGCGATGTTTCGCTAATTCATGCGATGACTCAATCTGGCGTGCAAATCAGCATCTCGGGTACTCGTCACGACCCACGCGGCCACGATGTGCGTTTCGAAGTATTCGGTTCAAAAGATTCGTTGAGCGCAGGTCTGTCGCCGCGAACTCCATTGAATTTGCTCGATGCCGGAATTCAACTCAGTACTTCGCCGTATACGGGTTTCGTGGATCGGTTCAGAGAAGCATTCAGAGAAGAAACCAAGGCTTATGTCGAATGGATTGCCGGTAATCGAAATAATCCGTGCCCACCAGACTCGGCACGCAGTGGCATCTGTGTGGCAATTGCCTGTGAAATTTCTGCGCGAGAAAAGCGCGTAGTGAAGGTTGCTGAAGTCAGAGGATCATGACGCGTCTGAAGGTCGCATTAATAGGTCTCGGTCGCATGGGTCGAGTTCACGCGGCAGCCCTTGTTAAATCAAACACAGTCGAAGTGGTCGCAGTTGCCGACCCATCGCCAAACGCAATTGACTTTGCCAAAACTTTGTTTCCTGGTGCGGCGCTTTTTGAGAATTACAGACAGGCATTCGCGCACGATCAAGTTCAAGCATGCGTCATCGCATCTCCAACACCGCTGCATGCGGCGATGGTGAAACATGCGCTAAACGAAAATTTGCATGTGTTATGCGAAAAGCCGTTGGCGTTGAATGTCGAAGTTGCGCAAAAACTTGCTGATGAAGCGGGGGCTAAGAACTTAATTCTGCAGATTGGCCATTGGCGAAGGTTCTCACCGCCGTGGGCAACAGCAAAACGTTTGCTAGATACTGGCGTCATCGGCAAACCGATCATGATTCGGCTTTCACAGTGGGATGCAAACTCTCCACCAGCAAGTTTCTGCGATGTGTCCGTAAGTGGAGGATTGGCAATCGATTGTGGCGTTCACGAATACGATCTCGCAGAGTGGTTTTTCGGCTCACCCGTGCGTGCAGTTCGTGCATGGAATCTGCCGTTGGTTGAGAAATCATTAGCGGCAGTTGGTGATGTGGATAATTTATGCGCCGTGCTTGAATTCGATGACTCAAGAACCGCTTTCGTTGATCTCTCGCGAAACTGTCGTTACGGAGATGACGTGAGAACTGAAATTCTCGGAAGCGACGGCGCGATTTTTATTGATCTTTTGCCAACTGGTCGAACGCGTTTGGCAACCAAAGACGGTGTCACCGAAGTCTTCGGCTCACAGGCAATTGATGCGACAGCGGCTGGGGTCGAAAATCAACTAGATGCATTTGCGACAGAAGTTGCCAATCGGGGCTCAATTGATCTACCCGACGGAGGCGCGAGTGCTCGAGCGACTCAGATTGGTCATGCTGTGAATTTGGCGGCGAAAACTGGCGAACGAGTTAAAGTCTGAAATGTACGAAAAATTTGACGGTCGAATTGTTTTGCATCAAGACGATGTAGGAATGTGCCACGGCGCCAATATTGCATTTCGAGAACTTTCGGCACTTGGCTCAATAACAAGCGGTTCGGTGATGGTGCCTTGCCCATGGTTTCGTGAGGCCGCCGAAATGGCTGCTGCAAACAAAAGCCTTGATCTTGGTGTGCACTTAACTTTGACCGCCGAAAAAGAGTTCTATCGTTGGAGACCATTAACTAGTGCCAGCAAGTTAAGTGGACTAGTGGATGATGACGGTTATATGTGGCGAGACGTGGGTTCGGTTCGTCGCAACGCAAATATTGAAGCAGTCGCATTAGAACTGCGTGCACAAATAGATTTTGCTCTGACGAGTGGTTTTGATGTGACACATCTTGATGCGCACATGGGTGCAACACTTGCGCCAGAGTTTTGTGCAATTTATGTAGCTCTCGGAGTCGAATATCGACTGCCAGTTTTGATCACGAAGAGTCTTTCGCAATATGGACCAAATAATCACATAACAGGCGTGTCTGATGAGCAGTTCGCCGAGTTCGTTGTGCTCGCAGAGGACAAAAGAATGCCGGTTTTTGATCGTGTGCTTGAAACAAATTTTGGTCGACCCAGCTCACAGAGTCTTGCGCGCGATTCATATCAAGAGATGTTCACAAAATCAAAATCGGGTCTGACATTTGCCGCTCTACACCCGAACGCGCCAGGTGAAGTTGAAGCAATCGAACCAAACCAGTTTCATGTACGCACCGATGAATATGAAATTTTTAGTTCGGAAAACTATTTAACTTGGCTCGCAAAAAAAGAGATCAACCCCATTGGTATGCGCGAACTTCGCGACGCAATGCGACTAGTTAATTAACGCGTCACTTTTTGAGATGTGTTCGGAAATTCCAAAACTTTTGGTTATTAGTTTTGTGCCGAGCAAGACAATCAATGCAGTACACGCTAAGAAAACTGGAAACGTCCATTCTCCAACGCGTTCAAGAAGTTGACCCGCCAGCCATGGCAAAGTAGTCGAACTTAATCCTGCGGTGCCTACGATGCGGGCTGTCATCTTTCCCGAAAGCGAAGTGCGATTGCCGATGAAACCAAACATCAACGGAAATTGTGGTGCCGCGGCAACGCCATAAATAAAAGCACACGGAAGCAAAACTGAATCGAACCTAAAGTAAAGAGCAACACACACGCCAACATTCAAGATCGCCCCGAGCTGAATCGCCAAAATACCATGGCTCTTTTGCGCGAGAAATACCGTTGCGAATCGACCAAGCATAAAACCAATCCAATATGTCGAAGTGAGAATTGCGGCCTCGTTTTTAGACAGGCCGAGCTTCGTTCCATATGTGTAGATCCATGTGACGAAAACAACCTCAAGTGCGACGTAAGCAAGAAAAAACATCACGACAAACAAAATTTGTTTTTTTGAAATATCTGGATGGTCTGATCTTGTCTCTAAATGTGGGTCGGTTGGCTGCTGGTGGTTCAGCACGATGATCGCAATTATTGCAATTGCGGCGCCGGCAACCCAAAACGCGAGAGCCGAGTCGCCTCGTATTTCATCTGATCCGCGCACAATTAAGGGACTAATGATTGCGCCGACACCAAACATCGTGTGCATCAACGCAAGTCGAGGCCCGACTCGTTCTTTGAGCTCCCAAACAATCAAAGTGTTGCAACCAACATCCGAGGTCGAAACTGCGGCTCCGAAAAGAAAAAACATCAGGGCGAGAATCAACCGGGTTGATACGAAGGGAATGCTCGCGAGACAAGTTGCCGCTATGAGAAGTGATGTCCCAATTAGTCGGTTGCCATAACCGCGGTCGTAACCCCGCGCGAAGACTTGGGTGCCAATGATGTAGCCAAAACCATAAGTGACCAGAACTATTCCGACTGAGGCGACAGTTGTGCTGACTTGATCGGCCAGAAGCGAAATTGAGGGCCCGATTAACCCAAAAGCGGCACCAACGACTAAAAAAACCCCGAAATATGCTCGGTGCGACCGGGTAGTTGTCTGGTCAATCAAAATTGGATTTTCTAGATCTTTCACCCCGAGCACGCTACGACTTGTGGGGTGGCCGATTGCGGATCTCCCGCAGAAATCATCGCTAACAATTTGTCGACCGCCTCTATTCGCGTCGCCCACGCTAAGTTTTTCTCAGATCGACTCTTCGCCCAAACTAAACCAACGATTTCACCGTGGCTATTGATCAGCGGGCCGCCTGAATTGCCAACGACAACTCTTGTTTGGACCTCAATGCCTGGGCGGGAAACATTATTTTTGAGGTAAATATCCTGAGTATCGATTCGGAGAATTTCTCTAATCTTGGCTGGGACAACTATCTGTTGCGAATCTTCGAACGCGACGAACCGAGCGTCGGTGCCAGCAACGGCATCAGCGAATTTTAGGGGCACCAGATCTGTTGTTAACTCTGTCTTGTCGATGTAGAGCAGGGCTAGATCAAGGTTGACATCTATAGCCGCGACTTCTGCCTTGAATACTCGGCCACTTGTAGTTTTTATTGAAGTTGATGTTTGTCCGGCAACACCGTGTGCAACAGTCAACACCAGACCGTCACCGATTACGGTTCCGACTGTGTGGGTTGGCGCACTTTTGCAGCCGATTGAGGCAATCAGAACTACGGAATCAAATTTTTCGGGCTTTGATTGAATTCGTGCATAAAAGAAAATTTCTACAACCAAGAGGCACAATGCCAGAGCAACTAAATATTTTTTCGGCTTGATATACAAATATTAGTTGAGTGAGTCGGTTTACTGTAGTTTGAGTGTCGTCCGAAAAAGAGTTAGAGAATCAATTAGATAAGGTAATCAGAGTGACCAATACCAAAGTTTCAGTAGTCGATCGACTTGTGGGTAACCCAATTTCGTGGGGTGTGTGTGAAGTGCCTGACTGGGGTTTTCAACTAGATGCGCGAACTGTTCTCGGTGAGATGAAAGCGGTTGGTCTGAAAGCAACAGAGCAAGGCCCGGTTGGTTATTTAGGAAGCACGCCTGAAGAGGTTTCAAAAGTCGCGAACGAATTTGGTCTACCAATCGTTGGCGCTTTTGTCCCATTAATAATGCACGATCTTGCTCAACGCGATGCGATGCGCAAGGCGATCCACTTTTCGGCAAATTTATTGAGCGAAACTGGCAAGGGTTTTTTTATTACTGCGGTTGTAGTTGATGAATCATGGGGCAAGCGTTTCAAGTTGTCTGATGATCAGTGGCAAGCGATGTTTGATGGCTTCGCAGAAGTTGATGAGATCTGCGCGAGTTATGGCATTCGCCAGGTATTGCATCCGCATTTAAATACGCTTGTTGAAACGCAAGAAGATGTAAATCGAGTTTTGGCTGGGTCTAATGTTCGGTGGTTGCTCGACACCGGCCACATGATGATTGGCGGTACTGACCCTGTTAAGTTCGCGCGAGATAATTATTCTCGGATCGATCACTTTCACGTCAAGGATGTGAAGATGAATATTGCCAAAAAGTTTTTGGCTGGCGAGATCACTTTGATGGAAGCAACTCGCGACGGCGTGTTTTGTGCCGCAGGCGATGGTGACGTGAAACTTGCCGAGGCAATCGGAGTCATGGAGTCAAACGGCTACGACGGCTGGTACGTGCTTGAGCAAGATATGGCGATCGTGGGCGAGCAACCACGAGATGCGAAGGTTTCTACGGCTGGAGTGCGTCGCAGCATTGAATTTTTGGCCAAATTGGGCTAGTTGGCTTGCCGACAGTCTATATTTTCGGCTACCTTATATCGGGCAGGAAACCTCCTGCCCGAATAACTATGCATAAAGGGGAAAGTTAATGAAGATCCAAAAAACATGGGGAGTTGTCATTGGTGCAGTAGCACTTTTGTCACTTGCCGCATGTGGCGGTTCATCAGATTCAACATCTGATACAGCTGCTACAAAGAATGCAACTGTTACAGCAGGCGAAGACATCACAATCGCAGTTATCACTCACGGTGATGACGGTGTGTTCTGGTCAGTAGCTCAAAAAGGTGCAGAGGC
>CAMAQQ010000090.1 GCA_945860575.1 Ferrithrix thermotolerans DSM 19514 | reverse complement strand
ATTCACGATTCACTGCAACAACGCGTGGTCAAAGGTCGTGCAATGTCGCAACTCGACGGCTCACTCAGCGACGGCAATGTTGTTATGTGGGCCCACATTCCCGCGTTGATCGAAGATGTTGACGCAACTGCACTTGGCATTCTTGGCGACTTCGTGCCGATGGCGATCGGTCAGGCGCTTGGCTTGGCCGCGGGTGGCAATAGCCTCGACAACACAATCCGCATTGTCAAACTCGTGCCCACAAAATGGGTGTTGCTAGACATATATATAGACGCGATTGATCGCGGTTTTGGCCACGGCCGCGTAAACATGTTCGCGCAAGACGGCACCTTGATGGCTCTTGCCAGTCAGAGTTGCAAAGCACGAAAGTGGAAGACTTAACGAATGCAACAACGACCCGGAATGACGGTGCCTCTACCCGGGCATCTGCATTCGCAACGTGAAAATTATAAAAGACTTGCGGATCTCGGTTACACCGACATTTGGTCGGCAGAATCAGATGGGGCCGATGCTTTCACACCTCTCGCGATGGCCGCTGCGTGGGAGCCGCGACTACGACTCGGCACCGCGATCGTTCCGGCTTACACGCGCTCACCAGCATTGATGGCTCAAAGTGTGGCGACGTTGGCCGATGCTGCACCCGGCAGATTTGCAATCGGCATTGGTTCGTCGAGCAATGTGATTATCGAAAAATGGAATGCGATCCCCTTTGTCGAGCCATACAAAAAAGTTCGCGATGTCGTGCGATTTTTGCAAGATGCTTTGACTGGCGAGAAAATCACAAAGCAATACGACACTTTCAATATTGACGGCTTTCGTCTTGGTATTCGCCCAGAAGTGAAGCCACAAATTTTGGTCGCCGCGTTGCGTGAGGGCATGTTGAAGCTTGCCGGTCGTGAAGCCGACGGTGCAATCATCAACTGGTTGTCGGCAGATGATGTCGTCAAAGTCGCAAGCGTCGTCAACGAAGCAGCGGCAAAGTCTGAAAATCCGGGTGAGCGCGAGATTGTCGCACGAATTTTTGTCTGCCCGAGCGAGAACGCTGATCTGGTTCGCGAATCTGCCAAACGTTTGATCGCCGCTTACCTAACTGTGCCCGTCTACGCCGAGTTTCACAAGTGGCTTGGGCGTGGCGAAATGTTGCAACCAATGTGGGATCTCTGGAAAGCAGGCGATCGTAAAGGTGCGCTCGCAGCCATACCAAACGAAGTAGTTGATCAATTGTTTGTGCATGGCAGCGCCGAAAAATGTCGTGCGACGATAAAGAAATATTTTGACAACGGCGTAACGACATCATCAATTGCGATCGTTGCGTTTGATCCTGAAATTAATTTTTGGCAGTGTGCCGAGACCCTCTCGCCGAGCGCAAGTTAACCAATGTCAGTAAGCGAAAGTGAAACAGAAGTATCTGCCCGTCTTGAATTTGAGCAGGCTCAGCGCAGTGAAGGCTGGAAACTTCTTCGCGGGTTGTTGCGTGATCAGCGCCGAAATTTAGTTATCGGGGGCCTGATCGGCATGTCGTGGGCGGCATTCAAAGTGGCAATCCCTCAAGTTACAAAACTGGCGATCAACGATGGCATCGAAAAAAATGGACCGTTATTAAAATGGGCTTTGATCATCGCGGGGCTCGGCGTGCTTACGGGCATTTTGTCTGGGTTCCGAAGATACGTTGCATTTCGCGAAAGTCGCTGGGCAGAAACATTGCTGCGCGAGAGACTCTTTGGTCACGTTCTTGATTTGAACATTGGCTATCACGACAAGGCGCAAACCGGCCAGTTGATGAGTCGCGCGTCGAGCGATCTGATGCAGATTCAAGGATTCATCGTGATGATTCCGATCACGATGTCGAACGTGATTCAAATTTTCGCAGTAGCGGCGATTTTATTTATCACCGATCCCGTGTTGGCGCTTGTGGCGATGGCGCCGTTGCCATTCGTCAATCTCTCGGCGCGCAGATTCAGCAGTCGTATCCACAAAATCACGCTCGCGGTTCAAGCCGAACAAGCACAACTCGCCAATGTCGTCGAAGAATCGGTGTCGGGTGTGCGGGTCGTCAAAGGTTTCGGTGCCGAGCAAGTGCAGTTCGACAAACTTGAAAAAGAGGCCGATGATATTTACGCCGAGTCGATGAAAGCCGCAAAGATTCGCAGCAATTTCATGCCGGCAATCGATATTTTGCCCGCGCTCGGCGCGGTTGGGGTTCTCGGCGTGGGTGGTCATCGCGTGTTATCCGGTCAAATCTCAATCGGCGATCTTGTGGCTTTCAATGTTTATCTGACGCTGTTGGTTTGGCCCCTGCGCAATGTCGGCATGATCATCGCCTTGGGTCAACGTGCTGCGTCGGCACTCGTGCGAATTCACGAAGTGCTGTCCACTAAATCAGAGATCACCGACCCGCCAATGGCGCGTGATTTGCCTTCACCAAACGGCAAGCAACTTGGCGCGGTCAAGTTTGATCACGTGCAGTTTGGCTATGACGCCGACCGACCGGTGCTGAAGAATTTCAATCTTGAAATCGCCGCAGGAGAATCAATCGCGATTGTTGGTGCGACCGCTTCGGGCAAGTCGACTGTCGCTCGGCTGTTGTTGCGCTTCTACGATACGAACAACGGCCACGTTTATTTAGACGGCGTGGACGTGCGCAAACTGAAACTGCGTGAGTTGCGCCAGCAAATCGGCGTCGTATTCGAAGACACGGTGCTATTCAACGATTCGGTTAAGAGCAACATTTCGTTTGCTCGGCCCAACGCCAGCCAAGCCGATCTCGAGAAAGCGGCAAAACTTGCCGGTGCTCATGATTTTATTTTGCAGTTGCCAAACAGTTACGACACGGTTATCGGCGAGCGCGGGTTTTCTCTTTCGGGTGGTCAACGTCAGCGCATCGCAATAGCACGAGCGATTATTTCTGACCCCCGGGTGTTGGTGCTCGATGACGCGACGAGTGCGGTTGACCCGAGCAAAGAGGGTGAAATTCGTGATGCGATGCGCACGGTGATGTCGGGCCGCACAACAATTGTGATTGCCCATCGACCCGGCACGATCGCCCTCGCCTCACGAGTCGTGTTCATCGATGAATTGACAGTTGCCGCCATCGGCAAACACGAAGATCTTGTCGCAACCAATGCCCGATACCGAGAAGTGCTCGCCAGCATGCAGAACACAGCACCTGATTTTTTAGAAGAGTTAGTGAAATAACATGTGGCAAGCCGGTGGCGTTAGCGACGAAGATCGCCTCAGCCGTGCTCAAGCCCGAACGATTCTTGGTCGTGTTTTTAAGATGGCGGCGCCGTTTCGCAGAACAATGTATGTCGCCTTTGGTTGCGTCATGGTCACCACGGCAACGACACTTTCGGCACCAGTTATCGTGCGTCACGGCATCGATGCCGGCATCAGGGCTCGCGACACGGGTGCGCTGAATCTCTCGGTTGTGATGTATTTGGTCGTTGTTTCATTGACTTATGTGTTCGGTCGCATGCTGTTCGTGTTCGTCAATCGCACCGGCGAATCGTTCTTGCGATTGTTGCGACTCGCAGTTTTTCGCCAGATGCAACGTCAGTCAATGGCATTCTTCGATCGCAATAAAGCCGGTGTACTTGTTGCTCGCATGACCGCAGACATCGAATCAATGTCAGAACTTGTGCAGTGGGGCCTGTTGCAGTTCTTGTCGGCGGTTTTGATGCTCGTATTTTCAATCGTCGTGTTGTTGTTTCTCAGTTGGCAATTGACAATCATCGCCTTAATCGTGATGCCCGTACTTGTTTTTTCATCTATAAAGTTTCAACGCGATTCGAACCGTGCATATCTAACGGTTCGCGAACGCGTGGGCGCGAATCTTTCGGCTTTGCAAGAGGGCATCACGACGGTGCGTGTAATTCAGGCTTATGCCCAAGAAGATGAAGTCAAAAGTAAGTTCAAAGTTTCAAATCGTTCGTTGTTTGCCGCGCACGAAAAGAGTGTGCGTGTTTCAACTTGGTATTTCGCGCTCGTCGAATTTTCTGGGGTGCTCGCAAGTGCCCTGATGATCGGCATCGGCGGTTGGTTCGCGCACCGCGGCACCGTCACACTCGGCACCGTTGTTGCTTTCGTACTCTTGCTGTCGAGTTTGTTCGACCCTGTGCAACAACTTTCGCAGTTGTACAACACCGTGCAGTCAGCGGGCGCGGCGCTCAACAAACTTTTTGCAATTCTCGATGCCAAACCTGAAGTCGACGAGCATCATTCGCCGGTCGATCTACCGAGAACCGGCGAACTCAAGGTCAGCAATATCTCGTTCACTTATGCCGGCGCCGAAAATCAGGCACTTGACGATGTCTCGATCAGAGTTGGTGTTGGTGAAAAACTCGCACTCGTCGGGCCGACTGGGGCCGGCAAGTCGACGCTGGCCAAACTCATGGCGCGTCTTTATGATCCGCAAACCGGCACGGTCGAGTTCGGTGGCGTCAATTTGACGATGGCGTCGATGACCTCACTTCGTGAGCGCATCGCCGTTGTGCCTCAAGAAGGTTTTTTGTTCAACGGCACAATCCGCGACAACTTGCGTATCGCCCGCGCCAATGCCACGGATGCCGAAATTGAAGCCGCAATCGATGCGATCGGCGCAACCGAACACTTCGCGCAATTCAGCGATGGTCTTGACACGCAGGTTCGCGAACGCGGCAGTCGACTTTCGGCAGGCGAGCGTCAGTTGGTAGCCCTTGCCCGCGCCGCACTGGTCGACCCTGCGGTGCTCGTGCTCGATGAGGCGACATCAAATCTTGACCCGGGCACTGAAGCCGAAGTTGAGCATGCACTTGAGCGGTTGATGTTGGGTCGAACCGTTATTGTCGTCGCGCATCGTTTATCAACCGTTCAACGTGCCGATCACATCGCCGTTGTTGTCGATGCGAAAATCGCCGAGTTTGGTTCGCACGAAGAACTTCTCGCGCGCAACGGTCACTATGCCGAACTCGCCCGCGCCTGGGTGCAGTCGCATTCAGTTAACTAACGTTTGCATATGACAATTCAAGACGTCACGAAGTCACGTAGTGACTTTGCTGATAGAAACCCTGAGAGTCACAAATATTATGACGAAGCGCGAAAATATCTGCCTGGCGGTCACACTCGAACTGTTTTAACGCACGCGCCGTTTCCATTAGTTTTTGCTTTTGGCGAAGGTTCGACTCTGACTGATCTCGACGGACACATATATATAGACATGCTCGGTGATTACACGGCCGGGCTGCTTGGTCACAGCGAACATCGAGTAATTGATGCTGTGACTGCAGTTTTGAAAACCAATGCAAGTGTCGGTGGCATTCACCCTGCCGAATCTCGCTTGGCAAAACTAATGTGTGAGCGTTTCGCGCTTGATCGTGTGCGGTTCACAAACTCAGGCACAGAGGCAAATCTGATGGCGATCACCACGGCGATGCGGGCAACGGGTCGCAAAAAGATCATGGTGTTTCACGGTGGCTATCACGGCGGAATTCTTTATTTTGCCAGCGGTGCCGCCCCGTGGAACGCGCCTTATGAGTTCGTTGTTGCTCCATATAACAATGAAACTGAAACAATAAAACTGATCACCGAAAATGCCGAATCGCTCGCAGCGGTAGTTATTGAGCCAATGCTCGGTTCTGGTGGTTGT
>CAMAQQ010000089.1 GCA_945860575.1 Ferrithrix thermotolerans DSM 19514 | reverse complement strand
GCCAAAGATTGGTGTGCAATATAATCGGAGCGCCTTCGGCGAATTCGCAGAAAACATCGCCCGTCTCATGGGTACTGCCCGTTTTTTAATTATTCAATCCATCATGGTTTTGATTTGGGTTGGATTAAATGTCTCGTTCATTGCGTTCAAATGGGATAAATACCCGTTTATTTTATTGAATCTAATGTTCTCGATTCAGGCTGCCTATGCCGCACCACTTATTTTATTGGCACACAACAGACAAGAGTTACGAGATCGAGAGCAGGCCGAAATTGATCGCAATGTTGCGATTCGCACGCAAAACGACGCGGAATTTCTGGCTCGCGAAATTGCCAGTGTGCAGTTGGCGCTATCGAATGTTGTGACTTCTGATGAGTTGGCCCAACATATTGAGCGTCTCAACGATTCAATTGCAAAGTTAAACGGCGAAAAAAACTAAGCGCACTTGCCACAACGCCCGATTAGGTCTAATCGGTGTTGATCAAGTTGAAAACCTGAGCGTTTCGCAATTTTTGCGAGCGTTGAGTCGAGGCTCGACTCAAGTGATTCTGGTATTCGCACATCTCGAATATCGCCACACTTTGAGCAGACAAGATGATGATGATGGCCAAGAATATCCTCGTTGAGTTCGTAGCGCGCAACGTCATCTGTGCTGAAAATTCGTTGCACCACGCCGACGTCTTCAAGCACGACAAGATTACGGTAAAGAGAACTTTGCGCTAAAACTTTTTTCGTGCTACTCGATCGCTTCAACATCTGTTGAATCATCAATGGGCGATCGGATGCCGTCAAAACTGTCACGATCAATCTGCGTTGTGATGTGTAACGCTGATCATGTTTGATGAACCTGCGCATTACTTCACCGTGTACGTCGCTGTGCTCACTACCATTCGTATTGCCGTGCCCATGATGGGTTCGCTTCTTTGCCACAGACACAGTCAGCAATATATCTGAGAATGAGTGAGAATTAAATTATTAAATCCTAAGTTCGACTATGCCCTGACGAACGAATGAAGATAAATACCTGCACTACAAATTTGCGTAACCAACCACGAGTTCGGCATTGACTCATCACCAAGAACATGGGCACCAAGTCCTTCTATTTTGTTTGTGTAAATTGCGTTGGCAGTTGTGGCGGCAACGACTCCGGCGACTTGACCAACTCGCTCAACAACAGCAATAACATCAACCAAACGCGCACCACTTTTCATTCCGCGCACTTCAACGCGAAGCCCACCCATCCCGCCTTCGGCTTGTGGCGGAATCATCATCGGCACTCGAGAAAAAACACGATCGCGCCGAGTCGCAGACACCCGTCCAGTGACACGCTCAAGTTCTGGAAACGCACGTTTAATCAAAAGCGGATCAGGTAACTCGCCGCGGTAACAGTCGTAGGCGCCAACTGGTTCTGGAAACCAACACAGTTCTCGTCCGCTGCCTGCCGGACGGCGCAACCACTCGCCATCATGCCAGCCGATTGATTGCCCCGAAAGCGCTCGGTGATGTTGTCTGGCACACGCTGGGCCACCAGTGCCGTGAAGCGCAACATGAACTTCATCGATTGAATCGAAAGACTCTGCGAGATGTCGCACCAACAAACCCGACATACCCGGCGATGACGCAGCACCAACAATCAATGTTGCTTTATTTTCGGTGGCAAGTTGTGAGAGTGTCAACAGATTTAAACAGTCGGCAATGTCGTCGCTTGTTGAAACAACACTCACACCTACATCAATAAACTCTTTGGCGATTGAAAAATGCGGTGACGGTCCGCACAATACGACTACTTTCACCGACTTCATTGAGTTTCGATCAACGACACTCAGTTGAGATCTTCCGCCACTCAACCGACTAGCAAGGCGTTGAGCGACTGTCGGCTCAATATCATTTACAGAGATTTGCGGTTGCGAAAAAAATCGCAATGTCTCGGCTACTCGAGAGCCAACTACGCCAGCACCAACGATGCCAATCATCTAATTAGCCAGTTGTTTTCAGTTTTGCTTTGGATCAGTAACTTTGCGCCAGCCACCTTGTTTAATCGCTCCGACACCTTTACCCTTGAAGCGAAGCACTCCGGCAACTGCAACAGCCACACTGACAGCGAGTAAAACGCGTCTGATAAATTTCACTGCCACCTCCTAGCACATTTTAAATTTAATTGAATGACTTACTTTACAAACTAGACGATTCAAGCACACGTTGGTAAACAGCGATTGTTTGTTTGTTGATAGTTGCCGACGAAAACTCGTTCTCCGCGCGCTTACGACCCTCTTCGGCCATTTTTAGCCGCAATGGATCATCCTCGAGCAATCTAATTAGGGCTCCCATTAACTCTCTAACGTTTTTGGGTTGGACCAACAGACCATTTCTTCCATCTTCCACTGCTTCTCGACAACCTGGAACATTGGTTGCAACCACGGCACGCTGCGTTGCCCCAGCTTCAACAAAAACTTTTCCAAACCCTTCTCGATACGAAGGTAAGCAAACAATATGACATTGCTTCAAAATATCGGCCACATCGTTTCGGTAGCCGAGCCATTTGATCACGCCATCCGTTGCCCAATCTTGTAATTGTTGAGAGGTAAGTGATCCAGGATTACCAGGATCGACATCTCCGACCAACCAAAACTCGGTGTCTGGGTGTGATTTTCTGATCTCCTTGGCACTTTCAACAAACTCAAAAACACCCTTATCTATGAGCATTCGTGCGACAAGCACAACAACTTTATTTCCTTTTGGTTCGGGTGACGCCTTGAAAACTTCTAAATTGACTCCGGTGCCTCGAATTAAAACAATTTGATTTCTGCTGAGAAATCCACCTTCAACGAGACTGCCTAAATCGTCTGAATTCTCAATAATTGTAGTTGCTTCACGCCGACCCAACAAAGTTCCAAGCATCATGCGCACAACTGGACGCAATATCCGAGCACGCAGATCGTTGGATGCAAACAGATAACCCATTCCAACGGGTGCATTTATTATCTTCGTGTCTCGATACAAAAAACTTGCGAGTGAACCTAGAACAATTGGCTTGATCGCAATTAAATGCACGATGTTTGGTTTGAAATCACGAAAAACTTTGGCGAGTTTCCAGATTGACAAGAGTGCACTAAATGGGTTTGTTCCGCTTCGAGAAATATCGTGGGGAATGACACGCAAACCTTCACGCTCGATTATCTCTCTGTGTGTCGTACACCGAACATGCACGGCGACTTCAAAACCCGCCTGGCGGGCAGCAACCGCACGATCAAGAAATAATGCCGCGAATGCCCAATCTTCGGTGAATATGAATAAAACTCGCTTTTTTTGTTCTGGGTCAGACATTATTCACCTCAACTTGAGCGCAATTGGCACGCAAGTATTAAGAAACTCGCCGCGCAATGAGCCTACTTGCGAGTTGTCTAAACCAAGACGGCGATGAGGTTTCCCATTCTCCTTGATAATCAATCTGGGTGGCGCCTGTTCCGTTTTTGAAATCGTAAACACCCTTGTTATTTTTTGGATCTATCCCACTCAAGTCAATTTGTTGCGCACCAGCCTCAACACATTTTTCAGCCATATACCAAAAAACTGCGTACGAAGCATAGGTTTTTCTTCCAGCAGGTGTGGTCAATGCAATGAAATCCCAAGCAAGATTTTCAAAAATCAATGCCCCTCGAATGGCTAAAGGATCTCCGTTAAGATCGTCAATTCTGATTAACAACAGTTGTCTGCCGAATACCGAAATTACGCTCTGCAAGTCGGCAACAGATCGTTGTAAGGAAAGACCTTCAATTTTCTTGTATTCATCCATAAGCGCATATGCGGATGAGATCTCGTGCGGATTTGGGGTTTCCCATACATAGGGCGAATTGACATTTTTGGACGACCGCTTCAGGTTGCGTTTCCAATTGGGTGAACACTTTTCAACACGAGTTTGTTGATCAGCTTTGAGCGAATAAATCATGCTTGAGCTCGCACCAATTACATTTTTGGCTTTCTTCCATTTAAGAAGTTTCAACTTCGTATTTAACTCACTTGTCGCTTGAAGTGTTATCGAAGCACGGATATAAATCACTGAAGCACCTAAGTGTTGTTTGAGGGCCTTGACAAAACTTTTGTCAATCTTTTCTAGATCACCTAACGGTCCACCCGGTATCCAGACAACAAAAGATTTAAGTGGCCCTGACCGAAACAAGCATTGGGCGATTGTCGTACCGGTCAAATCAGACGCAGAGTCAGTAGCCGAAAAAATCAACCGACATATTTGCCATCCTGCGTTTGCTTTATGGTCGGCCCATTGCGCAGTTTGGTAGACATTTCGGCCTTCGATGCTGGCAACTTTTGCATTCCACTCGGCGTTAGTTCCTTTCCAAAAGGACCAGACGCCTTCACTGCTTGAATTTTTCACAAAAAATTTACGAACCACAAATTTGAATAGTGATCTGGAGCATCAGCCAAAACAGCTTCAGGTAAATCTGGCCAGCGAATTACTTCTACCCCAAAACTATTCACAAGTCGCCGAACATTTTTCGCCCCCTCCAAATCACCGAAGAAAGGAAACCCGTATGGGGTGCAATGCTCGGGTAAACGACCATGAACAGGCTTGATCCCCGAATTGCTGACAGCAGAGTTCACACGCTCATAAAGATCTGTCCTTCGTTTTACTTCAACTTCTTCATCTAATTTTTGAATTTTTTTCATGGATGAATCTCGTGGCCCGACAGGTACTACAACTTCAGTTTCAGCAAGTGTCGAAGATGTCGAAATGAATTCACCTGTTGATAGAAATCTGCGCAGGCGCACGATTGATCTAACCCAACGTAGTAATGGCAATCGGGTGGCGCGTTCAAGTCTTGAAAATATGTTTTGAAGAAAATATCTTGCCCCTAATGGTTTGTCGTTAAACGAAAGTTGATATGGCAAAAGTTCCGACAGTTGCGGGTCGCTCACGTGTAGTCGCGCCCCATCAGGGATTCGAATCGTCTTTCGGATACTCGTGATGCCTAGTGGCGCCCGATTACCAAGCAGAACTCCATCTACGTTTGCACTCAAATAGCCGTGAGCATTATCTTCGATCAGTTTCACCGAAAATTTATGGCAATATTCAGAAAATATCTCTAAGTCTTGTGGAAAGCCAAAATAATTCACGGCAATGACCGCTTTAATCAGTGGGGTGTGCGGTAGTGAAACAGGCGCGAGGGTCTTATCGACCTGATAAAAAACCGGATTGGCTCCGACCGTGTGGATTGATGAGAGCACATCTTTGCAGATTAAAGCGGGCACCAAAACTTCGTCACCCGCCAATACATTGGCGAGTCGCAACGCTTCAACAAGTGCCTGGCGAGCGTAGGCGTAATAGCGATAGGCAGTTTTTGAGTCGCTCAAACGAAGTAGTTCCGACGATCTAGAGGTCTTTGGATGTTTGGCGAACCGTAAATCATGGTCTTGATACCACTTACTTTATCGGTAGGCGTCAATCTCTTCAGATTGATGAACGATTCGTGCTGTGGGGCTAACAAGAATCGAACTTGTGACCTCATCCTTATCAGGGATGCGCTCTAACCAACTGAGCTATAGCCCCGTTGTAATACGAGGACTTGCAAGGCTACTGCTCAGTTTCACCAGCCTCAACTACAGGATCATTGCTGGCTCGCACTTCTTCTTCAAGCACGGTAACCCGAATTCCTCCGACGAGGTCGGTAATCAGATTAAAAATAGTCGCGATCAGCACC